>CAZEOY010000243.1:0-5892 GCA_964513835.1 uncultured Syntrophobacteraceae bacterium | reverse complement strand
GGGAATGTAATCGGCCAGCCCCTCGTTGACGGCCTCCCTGGTGCGGGGCCCGACGAAGAAGGTCTTGAATCGGCAATAATCGGACAGTTTGGTCCAATTCTCGGGGATGCTCCCGAAGGAGAGGTTCTGTACCAGCTCCAGGTCTCGATACCTCGGGATGAAGTAGGCCAGAGTGCGCGTCAGGTGCTGGGGTTCGGAACAGCCCGATCCGATGTAAATGCGATGGCCGTTTTCCACGACATACCGCAAAACGAGACCGGCTGCGTTCAATCGCTCTTTGTAAAAGACTTTCCAGCCCTGCCCGAAAACCATCCGCCTTTCGATCCCCCGGCTCCGACGATCAGGCTGCCCCAACCCTCTCGAGCGCTTCAATCACATTTCGTTCCGGCGTCCGCTTCCTGCCTGCGCGGCGAATCGCCAAGGCCACAAGTCCAGTGCACGGGGTTGAAGGAGTTGGAAGAGACGACCCGGATGTGGAATTCTTGAAAGCACTATACCTCAAAGGCGGTTCGATCAACAATGTCAAACTCATGAGCCTTCCCCGTACACGACGGGCGAAGGCGATGGAGCCTGTTTCCATCCGGCCCTCTGCGCCAGCAGGTCCAGGTGCAGGGTGGTCAGCTCCTCCAGCGGCAGGAAGGGGGGGTACAGTCTTTCACGAACGTCGATCTGCTTGAAATAAGCACCACAGGCTTCACAATACTGCACGCGGTAATGCGGTTCCGCCTCGATGTATAGATAACCCCTGGAACTGTGATCCTGATTGTCGCAGGCGGGGCACTGGAGGCGCCGAATCGGCCAGAGAGATGCGCACCACGAGCAAAAGGCCTTCTGCTCCCCCTCTCCCTCGAGGATGAGCAGCGAGGGAAGGGATCCGCAGACGGGGCAGTAGCCCCTGAGCCATTCCTTTTCGACGGGAAATCGATTCAGGAGAGCTTCGGCCACCTTCTCAATGGATGGTTTGATGCAGCTCCGCGCCAGAAAAATCAGGGACGCGAGGTCCACCTCATCCGTGGTCACCCATTCCTCCCAGGGCTCCCATTCATGGTGCATGAAACTGCGCCAGAAATCCTCTCTCTGGTCGGCGCGATCCCGCAGTGCAGCCTCCAGCTCCCGGTGAGCCGTTTTGAGGAGTGCATTGTCTTCTGGAAGAATCTCCTGCACTCCCTTGAGGATGAGCTCGGCCGCATCGAGGTCCAGAGGGAGGTCCCATCGCTGGAGCATGGGAAACCCGGCCTCGCGTTGGGTGCGAACCGTCACCGGATCCAGGTCCGGAGGTGTCACCTTCGAGGTCTCCCGCACTTCTGACTGCAGGATGAAAAGGCCTTCCAGAAGAGGGTAGAGCTGGGCATACGCCGGCTTGTCGTCGCGTGCCCACGCAATGGCCTGTTGAATTCGATCCTTGTTGCGTGCTGATTCGGTCACCAATGGGCCATCCTCCGGGTCGTGCTGAGGGGAGTCTCAAGTTTCGAGTTTCGAGTTTCGGGTTTCGAGTGTCGGGTTGGAGATCCGCGCTGGCGATCGCCCCTTATCGTGAGGCTGTCTGAAAAAGCGGGCCGGGTGCAGTTGCCACCCGCCGAATCTGAGACATTCCGACGATTCTCAAACAGGTTCCCGGGAAGCAGACAGACTGCTGAATCGGAATGGAAAGGGGAAGCCTTCATCGGAAGACTTCCCCTGGCTGATTCCGGGTCATCGCATGGGGTTCAGCATCCACCTGCGGATCGGCCACCGTGCGGGCCCGTCGACCTTCCAAGGTCCCTTGCGCAAGTGGAATCCTAGTGCATTCCTCAGGCTTCTGCAATCCCTTTGAAAAAGGCCTTGGCAGGTTTCAAAAGGCTGTGCAGTGCCAACTGGCGCGTCATGCCCGGATGGGCGCTGGCGATGGCGTTCTTGTGGTACTTCCTGGGATCGTCCACCACCAGATAAATGACCCGAATCTCGTTGGAATCGATCAGCTGGGCCTTGGGATACTTGGCTTTGAGCTTCTCCAAGCGCTCGTTGGCCAGCTTGAGCATCTCGTCGCGGTCGCCGAAGTTCATGGCACCTGTCGGACAAACCTTGACGCAGGCGGGCTTCAGACCGTTGCTGACGCGGTCGATGCACATGGTGCACTTGACAATCCGCCCGTCGGCCGCCTTCCGGGGGATGTCGTACGGGCAGGACTCACGCACCTCCTCGAACGGGACCTGCTTGGTCTTTTCGTTGTACACCACGGCTCCCGTAGCTTCGTCCTGGACGACCGCTTCGGGCAGATGCCCTTCAATGGCGTCCTTGCAAGGGGGGATCAGGCAGTGACGGCACTGATCCGCAAAGAAGTACCAGGCGACCTTCCCGTCAGTCTCCAGCTCGCTGAAACGCACCAGCTTGAAAGTCGAACCGTCGAGGTCCGGCGGATTCTGATGGGATCCCGTGTTCTTGGTCGGCACGGTTCCATTGCGGTTCCAGTTTTTGCAGGCAATCTGGCATCCCCGGCAGGCGGTGCAGCTGGTCGTGTCGATGAAAAAGCTATTACCGGCCATGGCTTATGCTCCCTTCTTGCGAACGTTCACCATAAAGGCTTTGGTTTCCGGAATCCGGGTGTTGGGGTCACCGGCTGCAGGCGTGAGAAGATTGGCACTGTCACCGCCGCCCTTGGGCCATACCCAACCGTAATGCCAGGGCAATCCGACCTGGTGAACCTCCTGCCCATGAACCTTCATGGGCTGGAATCGCTTGGTCACGATGGCCACCGCTTCCACCATACCGCGAGGCGACTCCACGACGACCAACTCCCCGTTCTTGATCTGCTTGAGCTGAGCCAGCTGCTCGCTCATCTCGACGAATAGCTGGGGCTCCGCCTCGATCAACCATGGGAGCCACCGAGTGAGTACTCCAGTCTGCCAGTGCTCGGTCACGCGATACGTGGTTCCCACGAATGGGAACCTTGGATCGCAGGTCTTGATGGCATCCTTTTCCGTCGTGTAAACCGCCGCCACGGGATTGGTGAACTGTGGGCCCAGCAGGTTCTTCTCGACGGGGCATTCCATGGGCTCATAGTGCTCGGGAAAAGGACCGTCCTTCATGCCGGGACCGAAGAGCGCCCCATATCCATCCGCTCTCATGATGCAGGGGAGCGTTCCATCTTCGCGAGGTGTTCCGTCGGGATTCCTGAGCGGCTACCGGGGGCCGTCGGGACCATCAGCCTTCCATTTCTGAGAGGCCCATTTGCCGTCCTTCACTTCCCCCACGAACTCCACCACCGGCTTTTTGGGATCCCAGGGCTTCCCGGTGGGGTCGCAGGAGGCGCGGTTGTAGATGATCCTTCGATTGACCGGCCATGCCCACGCCCACTTGGCGTAGAGCCCGATGCCGCTTTCGTCCTTGTTGTCCCTCCGCGCCATGTTGTTGCCGTCGGCATTGTAGCTCTGGCAGTAGATCCAGTTGCCGCACGAAGTAGACCCGTCATCCTTGAGCATGGCGAAGGCGGGAACCGGGTCCCCCTTCTTGTACTGCTTGTCCTGAATGGTGACGTCCTGGGTGAAGAACCCGTTGATGGCCTTGGCGGCCAGATGGGGATCGAACTTACCCTTGGTCATGTAATCCCACTTGAGGTTCAGGATGGGATCGGGGAAGACCGCTTTCTTGTCAGGTTTTTTATAGAGATTGCGGATCTCTTCGAAGAGTTCCATGATGATGTCGCCGTCGGGAAGGGCGTCTCCCGGCGGTTCCTGCGCTTTGTAGCGCCACTGCACCCATCGACCACTGTTGGAAATGGAGCCTTCTTTCTCCAGGAACGCGGAGCAGGGCAGAAAGAAAACCTCCGTTTTCACTTTCTTGGGGTCTAGGCCTGGCCCCTTCCAGAACGAGGCCGTCTCGTTGTCAAAAAGATTGACCACCACCATCCAGTCGAGGTTGGCCAAGGCAGCACGGGTTTTGCCTGAATTGGCCCCGCTGCATGCCGGGTTCTGGCCCCAGGAGAAGAACCCGGTAAACTCCTTCTTGTACATGGCGTCGAAGAGGTCCAGCCATGTATACGTCTTTCCGTCTTCCGTCTTGGGCAACCAGGCGTAGCCGAACTCGTTTTCCGGCTTGGCCGCATCCCCGTACATGGACTTGAGGAAGCTCACGACGTACTTGGGGCGATTCTGCCACCAGTTGGCGCTCAAAGGATCCTTGGTAACGGGAGTGAACTTCTTGTTGTAATCGGCCAGGGTAGCCACAGAGGCCGAGGGAGTCGGCAGATAGCCCGGCAAAATGTGGAAGAGAAGCCCCGCGTCTGTCGAGCCCTGTACATTGGACTCGCCGCGCATGGCATTCACTCCGCCGCCCGCAATCCCCATGTTTCCCAGCAGAAGCTGAATGATGCACATGGCTCGGATGTTCTGGACCCCCACCGTGTGCTGGGTCCATCCCATGGCATACAGGTTGGTGCCCGCCTTGTCGGGTACGCCTGTGGCCGCATAGGCCTCGTAGACCTTCGTGAGGTCTTCCTTGGGTGTGCCCGTGATGGAAGAAACCGTGTCCAGGTCGTAACGAGCGTAGTGAGCTTTCATCAACTGGAGCACGCATCGTGGGTCCTCCAGGGTCAGGTCCTTTTTGGGCACACCCTTCTCGTCCATCTCGAAGGCCCAGTTGGACGCATCGTATGCACGCTTCTCGGCGTTGTACCCGGAGAAAAGACCATCCTTGAAATCGAATTTTCCCCCGACGATATAGGGAGCGTTGGTGTAATTGACCACGTACTCCTTGAAGTATTTTTCCTTTTCAAGGATGTATTTGATCATCCCACCCAGAAAGGCGATATCGGTGCCCGACCGAAGAGAGGCATAAATGTCCGCCTTGGTCGAAGTGCGCGTGAACCGGGGGTCGACATGGATGACGGTGGCCCCTTTTTCCTTGGCCTTCATGATCCATCGGAAGGAAATGGGGTGGTTCTCGGCGGGGTTGCTCCCCATGATGAGGATGCAGTCGCTGTTTGCAAAATCGATCCAGTGGTTCGTCATGGCGCCGCGTCCGAACGACTCTGCCAGATCCGCAACAGTGGCGCTGTGTCAGATACGGGCCTGGTGTTCGATATACACCAGTCCCAGGGAGCGCAGCATAGCCTGATAAATCCAGCACTCCTCGTTGTCGAGGGCCGCACTGCCCACGGATGCGATACCGTTGCACCGGTTGACAACCTGCCCTTTTTCATTGGTCTTCACAAAGCTCTTGTCGCGGCTGGCCTTCACGCGCTTGGCGATTTCCTTCAGGGCCCAGTCCCACTTCTTGACCTGCCACTTGTCGCTGTTGGGCGCCCGGTACAGAACCTTGGTGATGCGTTTGTCGTTCTGGGCGATCTGGTAGGATGAAGCCCCTTTGGCGCAAAGCGATCCGCCGTTGATGGGATGGTCGGCATCGCCTTCGGTGTAAATGACTTTCCCGGTCTTCTTGTCCGTGTGGCAGATGATGCCGCAGCCCACGGAACAATAGCAGCAGATGGTTGGTGTTTCCTTGGCGTCCTTGGTGCGCAGCTCCCAGGTATAGGCCTGAACCGGGCTGAGATCGAACCCCAGTCCGCTCAGAGCCAGCCCCGCCGTGGCTGCACCCGAGACCTTCATGAAATCCCTTCGTGTCAGCTTCATGCCATCCTCCCTCCACTGGGTCCACATCGGGCCCGTCTCATGACCAACCAGAGCCTCCGATCAGATTCCAACCTGCAATCTCTGGGGCTCCGGACAAACCGGCAACCGGAGGGTTGCCTCCGCATCTGCGTTCAACCTCGACGGCTTCCCATGACTTGGGGCTTTCGAGCTGCACTTTCCCACACAGAGTCTTGAAACCTCCTCCCAATGCTGTTGACTTAACGTCACCCCGGCGAAAGCCGCGGTCCAGAAAACCGCATAAAACCTGGATTCCGGCTTTCGCCGG
>CAZEOY010000242.1:0-5911 GCA_964513835.1 uncultured Syntrophobacteraceae bacterium | reverse complement strand
GGCATCGGCCAGAGTACCTGCATCGGCATCGGAGGGGACCCCATCATCGGGACCAACTTCATCGATGCGCTGACCGCATTCCAGCAGGACCCCGAGACCGAAGCCATCGTCATGGTGGGGGAAATCGGAGGTTCGGCAGAGGAGGACGCCTCGGCGTTCATTCGGGAGAACGTGACCAAACCGGTGGTTGGCTTTATCGCTGGCCTCACGGCGCCGCCGGGGCGCCGGATGGGACACGCCGGCGCCATCATCAGCGGCAGCAGCGGGACGGCCCAGGCAAAAATCGCGGCCATGGAGGCTGCCGGTCTCACGGTTGTGCGAAACCTGGGCCAGATCGGTGAGACCACCAGGAAGATCCTCGGAGCTTGAAACTTGGACTGTTTCGGATCCATCACGTTTGACACTCAAACCAAAAGGAGTACGGGTATGTCACTGAAGCGGAAAAAGATCACGGTCGTTGGGGGTGGATTCGTCGGAGCAACCTGCGCCCATTGGATCGCGGCCAAGGAACTGGCGGATGTGGTTCTGGTGGACATCATCGAGGGAATGCCCCAGGGCAAGGGGCTCGATCTTCTGGAAGCCGGCCCCGTGGAGGGCTTTGACGTCAATGTGATCGGGACCAATGACTACGCCGAAACGGCCAGTTCGGACGTCGTGATCATCACGGCGGGCATCGCCCGCAAGCCCGGCATGAGTCGCGACGACCTTATCGGCATCAACACCGGCATCGTCAAGGACGTCACCGCCAATATCGTCAAACATTCGCCCAACGCCTTCCTGATCGTCGTTTCCAACCCGCTGGATGCCATGGTTTACGTCGCTCACAAGGTGAGCGGCTTCCCGACCCACCGTGTTGTGGGCATGGCGGGTGTTCTCGACTCCGCCCGCTTCCGCGCCTTCATTGCGCTGGAGCTCGGGGTTTCCGTGAAGGACATCCAGGCCTTCGTGCTCGGCGGACACGGCGACACCATGGTTCCGTTGCCCCGCTACACGACGGTTTCCGGCATTCCCATCCCCGATCTCATGTCGGCCGAGCGCATCGAAGCCCTGGTGGATCGAACGCGCAAGGGCGGCGGCGAGATCGTGAACCTCCTCAAGACTGGCAGCGCATTCTTCGCACCGTCGGCCTCGGCCGTACAGATGGCTGAATCCATCCTCAAGGACCAGAAGCGCATTCTGCCCTGCGCCGCCTATTGCGACAAGGAATATGGCGTGGGTGGATACTATGTCGGAGTGCCGGTGCTCCTGGGCGCCAACGGCGTGGAAAAGGTCATCGAGATCCAGATGACACCCGAAGAAAAGGCCGCATTCGACAAATCCGTTCAGGCTGTCCGAGACCTGGTGAAAACGCTCAAGGTCTGAACCCCGTGAGGAGTCGGATGGGATGTGCGGTTGCAGCCTTCCGGCTCCCTTCCGGGCCCGGCCTTTGCCGGTCCCGGCCAGAAAGGAGCTTCAACCATGGCGATCAAAGTCATCATCGAAAGAAAGGCCATTCCCGGCAACGACCTTGAACTGAACCGGGTTCTCATGGAACTGCGCTCCAAGGCCATGAAAGTGAAAGGCTACATTTCCGGCGAAACCCTCCGCGATCTGGACGACCCCACCACCAGCATCGTCATTTCCACCTGGAATACCCTCGAAGAGTGGAAGGCCTGGGAAGCGAATCCCGACCGCATTGAGCTTCAGAAGAAGATCGACACACTGTTAAGAGCTCCCTCCAAACAGCGTGTGGTGGTCTACTACTGAGAGCTGACAGCTAATAGCTGAGACTTGAACAAACCGAGGAGCAAGGGAAGGGAGTCGATGGGAGTTGTAGCGGACAAGATTGCAGCGTTCAAACAGAAGGAAGACAAGGTCAAGGAGATGGGTGGGGCCAAAGCTGTGGCCTCCCAGCACGAGCGCGGGAAGATGACCGCGCGTGAGCGACTGGACCACTTCTTCGATTCCGGGACCTTCCGGGAGCTCGACATTTTCGTCAAACACCGCGGTACGCTGTTCGGCCTCGACAAGATGGATATCGCGGCGGACGGCGTCATCACCGGCTACGGCAAGGTCAACGGCCGCGACGTCTTCGCGTTTTCCCAGGACTTCACGGCCCGTGCCGGAACCCTCGGTGAGATGCACGCCAAGAAGATCTGTAAGGTCATGGACCTGGCCCTTAAAACCGGCAAGCCGTTGATTGGATTCAACGATTCGGGAGGAGCACGCATTCAGGAAGGCGTCGATGCGCTTTCGGGCTATGGACAGATTTTCTATCGCAACGCCATCGCGTCGGGCGTCATCCCGCAGATTTCGGCCATCATGGGCCCTTGCGCCGGAGGAGCCGTGTATTCCCCGGCCATGACGGACTTCGTCTATATGGTCAAGAACACGAGCTACATGTTCATCACCGGACCGGACGTCATCAAGTCGGTCCTTGGAGAGGTCGTGACCCAGGAGGAGCTGGGCGGCGCCATGACCCACGCCTCCAAAAGCGGTGTGGCTCATTTCGCCATTGAGAGCGAGGCCGACTGTATAGACGCGATCAAGCGGCTTCTGAGCTTCCTCCCCGACAACAACATGGAGGATCCCCCGGTGGTTCCCAACACCGATCCGATCAGCCGGACGGATCCCGCCCTGGACTCGATTATTCCCGACAATCCCATGGGCGCCTATGACATGAAGGACGTGATTCGTTCCATCGTGGACAACGGCGACTTCTACGAGGTCCATGAGAACTACGCCCAGAACATCCTCACGGGATTTGCACGCTTCAACGGCCGCTCCGTCGGCATCATTGCGAACCAGCCCAAAGTGCTGGCCGGGTGCCTCGACATCGATTCATCGGACAAGGCCACGCGCTTTATCCGTTTCTGTGATTCCTTCAACCTGCCCATCCTGACCCTGCCGGATGTCCCGGGGTATCTTCCGGGCAGGCAGCAGGAGCACGCGGGCATCATTCGGCATGGAGCCAAGCTGCTCTGGTGCTACTCCGAGGCCACGGTGCCCAAGATCACCCTCATTGTGCGCAAGGACTACGGTGGATCGTATCTGGCCATGTGCTCGCGGGACCTGGGGGCCGACCTGGTGCTGGCCTGGCCCACGGCCGAGATCGCGGTCATGGGTGCCGAAGGGGCCGCCAATATCATCTTCCGGAAAGAAATCCAGGAGGCCGAAGACCAGAAGACCAAGCGGCAGGAGAAAATCGACGAGTATCGGAACCTGCTCTACAACCCCTATATTGCCGCCTCCCGTGGTTACATCGACGGGGTCATTCTGCCGAGCGACACGCGGCCGCGCCTGATTGAGGCTTTCGAGGTCCTCTGCACCAAGAGGGAAGCGCTGCCGGCCAAGAAACACGGGAACATACCCGTGTAAGATGTTCGAACGTTGTGGAGAAGAGCATCTTTCACGCAAAGACGCGGAGACGCAGAGGATAAACTCAGGAGAAATGGAAAGGCGTGGTCATGCCTGTGAGTCGTAAATTGATTGCAGCCGTTGCCGCAGCGGTGGGGGAGTACCTGCAGGCCGAACAATCTCTGGCGGTGCCCATGGTAGCTGAAAGCAGGCCTCCGGTGGCGCCGTCCACGGGCTACAGCCCTTGGGCTCTGTCCGGACGCCAGTCGATGATGGACATGCGACGTTTCCTGCAGATGCGTCTGGCCCGCTAGACCCGATCGTTTCGTGCCGACCGGGAACGGTCACCTCGAAACCAGAAACCAGAAACTGTGTTCCACATATGAGGAGATGAACGATGGCAGATGAACACGGCACGCTTGTCGCCAAGCTGTTTGAAGAAAAGACTCCCGTGACCAAGCCGGTCAAGGTTCAGGATTTGACGTTCCGCGATGGACACCAGTCCCTTTTCGCCACGCGCGGCCGCACCGAGGATTTCCTCCCCATCGCCGAGCAAATGGACGAGGTGGGTTTCTACTCCATGGAGGTATGGGGCGGCGCCACCTTCGATACGATGCACCGCTTCCTGGCCGAAGATCCCTGGGAGCGCATCCGGACCCTGAAGAAGTACATCAAGAAGACACCCTTCTCCATGCTGCTCCGGGCCCAGAACCTGGTGGGCTACCGCAATTACGCCGACGACCTGGCCGAGGCCTTCGTGGAGCGTTCCTGCGCCAACGGCATTGACATCTTCAGGACCTTCGACGCGCTCAATGACTACCGCAACTTCGAGACCGTGGTGCCCATCATCAAGAAAAACGGCATGCATTTCCAGGGCTGCATCTGCTACTCACTCACCCAGTCGCGCCTGGGCGGGGACGTTTACAACCTGGACTATTTCGTGAACAAGGCGAAAGCCCTCGAGGACATGGGCGCCGACACCATCTGCATCAAGGACATGGCCGGCCTCATCGCCCCCTATGATGCCTATATCCTGGTGAAGAAGCTCAAGGAAACCGTCAAGGCCCCCATTCATCTCCACAGCCATTTCACCTCGGGCATGGCCGACATGTCGCTCCTCAAGGCCATCGAGGCCGGAGTCGACATCGTGGATACCTGTCTCATTCCGTGGGCCTACCGCACCTCCCATCCCGCTGTTGAGCCGCTGGTCGTCGCCCTTCAGGGAACGAACCGTGACACCGGCCTGGATATCAGGCTGCTGGCCAAGTGCAGCGCGCACATGGAAAAGATTTCGGCCAAGTACCGGCACCTGTTGGATGATCGAATGTCCATTGTGGACATCAACGTCCTCCTCCACCAGACCCCGGGCGGCATGCTCTCCAACCTGGTGAACCAGCTGCGCGAGATGGACGCCCTGGACAAGATCGATGAAGTTTTCAGGCAGCTCCCCATCGTCCGCAAGGAGTTGGGCCAGGTTCCCCTGGTGACCCCGACGAGCCAGATCGTGGGCATCCAGACGGTCAACAACGTGCTCTTCGACACGCCCAACGAGCGCTACAAGATGATCACGGCCCAGGTGAAAGACCTCTGCTACGGGCTGTACGGAAAGACCGCCATTCCCATCGATCCCGAAGTCCAGAAGAAGGCCCTGAAGGGCTATCCGCGCGGAGAGACCCCCATCACCGTGCGTCCTGCCGACGTGTTGGAGCCCGAACTGGAGAAGGCCCGGAAGGATGTGGAAGGGCTGGCCAAAGATCTGGATGACGTCATAACGTACGCCCTCTATCCGACCACGGGCAAGCGGTTCCTCAAGTGGAAGTACGGCCAGGAAGAGATTCCCGCCGACGTGAAGCCCAAGACCTTTGAAGACGTGAAGGCCGAAGAAGAGCTGGTCAAGAAGGCCAAAGCCGGCCTGCTTGTTGAGAAATGCGTTAAGGAAGCCCCGGCGAAGGGTCTCGGCACGCGTACCTTCAATGTGTTTGTGGACGGCGAATTCTTCGAGGTGGATGTGGAGCAGGTGGGTGGAGCCCCGGCCATCACAGCCGTCACACCCATGGTCGCCCCAGCAACCGCACCTGCTGCAGCGCCTAAGGTTGCACCAGCTGCACCGGTGGTGCCGCCTCCTCCTCCGAAGCCCGCTGCCGCTCCCGCTCCTCCAGCCGCCGCAGCTGCACCTGCCGCAGCACCCAAGGCCGCAGCACCCGTTGCGGGCGGGACGACCATCGAGGCGCCCATGCCCGGCATGATCATCCGCTACGAAGTCGCTGTCGGTGCGTCGATCAAGGAAGGCGATGTGGTTCTGATCCTGGAAGCCATGAAGATGGAAAACTCCATCACCACCCCCACCTCCGGCACCGTGAAGCAGATCAACTTCAAGGATGGGGACACGGTTCAGAAGGGCGATGTCCTGGCGGTGATCGGTTGATGAAAAGCGGGTGATGCGGTGAATGGGTGAGCCGGCCATCGGCTCACCCCGGAGCCATAACGCCCGCTGATAGAATATATGCTTTTGATGATGCGGAGAAATCCATGCCGATCGAGATTTCGGAAAAGACGGTCAAAGGGGAATTCATCG
>CAZEOY010000241.1:5517-5917 GCA_964513835.1 uncultured Syntrophobacteraceae bacterium | reverse complement strand
TAGGTGTAGGACTGCATGGAATGAATATTCAAGGATTCGGGGTACCGTCGAAGGTAGGCCACGGCGAGCTTGGCAATGTCACGGGCCGTTGTGAGCTGGCCTTTGGCAGGCAGTCCGTTGGGCGTGTGGAAGGTGGAGTCATTCATTCCCAGCTGCCGGGCCTTGATGTTCATCTGCCGAACGAATGCCTCCACGCTTCCGCTCATGTGCTCCGCAATGGCTACGCAGGCATCGTTTCCTGAAACGATGGCCATGCCCTTGACGAGCTCTCCCACGGGAACGATATCTCCCGTGCGAAGCCCCATGCGGGATCCCCCGGTCTTGGCGGCTCGGGAGCTCACCTTGACGTTGTCCCATAGGTGCAGGCGGCCGTCCCTTATCGCCTCGAAGACCAGGTAAA
>CAZEOY010000241.1:0-5507 GCA_964513835.1 uncultured Syntrophobacteraceae bacterium | reverse complement strand
TAGGTATGTCGGCGTTCTGCTCGTAAAGGACCTGTCCGTTCGTCATATCGACCAGCATGGCGGAGCGGGCATTCACGTTGATCTCTCTGGCGTCGGTCGGAAGGGAGAAGGCGAGCGCAAAAAGCGCGAAAAAAGCTGAGATTACAGTAACTTGCTTCTTTGACATTATGTTCACTCCTTGTCTTCGCTTAGCCCGTTTTTGAGCAGAGATATTTGTAGCGGTGACAACCGGGAGATCTCGTGAGCGTGTAATGGAAAACTTGCCGGATATTCGGCCATGGGCTGTTCCGGGTCTGGAAGTTTCGACCAGTTGATCAGTTCCAGCCTGTGGCCTCTAAAATACCTAATCTCACGCCTATGTCAACAAACGAAGCATTCATAAGCGGTCATAAAATTCCTAAAAGTGATTCTTCAAGTGAGGACCGAACACTAACATTTTGCAAATGTCTATAAATATTTGGTATAGAGACTGTTGCCGGTCTGGATCCGGGGCGAAGCCAAGCCGGTGAATGTGAAGAAGCGCTGAGAGAGATTTTTCTTGAGGAAGGAAAGAGGGGCAATGATGGGGCGGATGCTGGATTTTCTGGCCAAGGACATGGCGATGGATTTGGGTACGGCCAATTCCCTGATTTACATCAAGGGTAAGGGGGTCGTTCTGGACGAACCATCAATGGTTGCCATGGACACGAACACCAACAAGGTGGTAGCAGTGGGCAAGGAGGCGAAGAGCCTCGCAGGGAGGCATGGACAGAATATCGTGAGCGTCCGTCCTCTTCGGGACGGTGTGATCCATGATTTTGAAGTGGCCTCATATATGATCAAGGCTTTTCTGGCCAAGGTGTTCCACCGCATTCCGCTCTCCCGCCCTCGCCTGGTCGTGGCCGTGCCCGCGGGCATCACCGCTGTGGAGAAGCGGGCGGTCATGGAGGCGTCGGCCATGGCCGGGGCCGGAAAGATCCACCTCATCGAGGAGCCCATGGCGGCGGCCATTGGCAGCGGCCTTCCCGTGGATCAGCCGGAAGGGCAGATG
Source organism: uncultured Syntrophobacteraceae bacterium (assembly GCA_964513835.1). Taxonomy (GTDB): domain Bacteria; phylum Desulfobacterota; class Syntrophobacteria; order Syntrophobacterales; family Syntrophobacteraceae; genus JALOOX01. The sequence goes on along the minus strand of CAZEOY010000241.1, from coordinate 4,477 downwards.
GTGGTGGATATTGGGGGGGGCACGACGGAGGTGGCCATCATCAGCCGCTTTGCAGTGGCCTGCAGTGAATCGCTCCGGGTGGCGGGGGACGAGGCCAACGAGGCTATCGGCGATTATGTGCGTAAGGAGCATCAGATCAACATCAGTGAGTCCATGGCCGAGGTGATCAAGATCAAAATCGGGTCGGCTGTTCCCTTGAAAAAGCCTCTCGAAATCAAACTGCGCGGCAAAGACCTCGCGACCAACATGCCGAAGGTGGTTTCCTTGACGGACGCGGAAATCCGCCAGGCCATCAAGGAGCCCACCATGACCATCGTGGAGGCGGTCCGCAGGGTGATGGAAAAGGCCACCCCCGAACTGTCGTCCGACATTGCCGACAATGGGGTCTGGCTGGCCGGAGGGGGGGCATTGCTCAAGGGACTGCGACTCCTGCTGCATCAGGCCACGGGTCTCGACATCAACAAGGCGGAAGATCCTCTTCGGGCGGTCATTCGCGGTGCGGGGATGGCCACGGAGAACTTCGACTACTACCGCGATGTGTTCGTGAATTAGTGAATCAGGGTTTTCACCGGGCGCTCGGCCGCAGGTTCCCAATGGGATGGAGGGCTCGCATGGCTGATTCGCCCGGGCCGTCCGCCACGTTTCTCTCTGCGTCACCCCACACGCTCACGTAGACCGTTGTTCGATCCCCCTGTCCAGCCACCCTGTGACGGAGGTGAACCGGAAGGTGGAGAGCAGGCGGGCGAGCTGGGTGCGTGCGGACCATATTCCCGCATCGAGAACGAACCGTTTGATCCATGGAAGACCTGAAACCGACCCGCCGCCGCCCAACTCGCGGGGATGAAAATAGAATGTGGCAGGGATTCCTCGCAGGTTGCTCGACAGAATGCTCTTCCTCAGAAGATCAAAAGGAATACATCGGAGGCCCCAGCCGCCTCCCGCGGGATATCGGCCCAATGGGGTGGGAAGGGTGAAAGGTGGGAATTCCCAGAGGCTGCATCCCCCGATCGCCATCTGGCAGGGTTCGTGCGGGAAGGACTCCTCCCCGATGAACCTGAGGGGCGCCATGCTCGAATCGTACACAAAACCTTCGCTTGCCAGAATATCCAGGGCCCAGAAAGAACGCTGGTTGATGGACCACTGGGGGGCCCGATAGCCCAGGGGTCGCGAACCAGCCAGCTCAGCCAGTCTGTCGATGCCCCTCTGGAGGATCTTCCGGAGCTCCTCCGGCCGCAGTCGGTAGACGAGCTCATGGTCCCAGCCGTGGTAGGCGATTTCATGGCCGAGGGACGCAATCCGCCGAATGAGCCCCGGAAAACGGTTTGCCACATAGCCCAGGACAAAGAATGTGGCTCTTGCATCCCACCTGTTGAGGATCTCCAGGATGAGATCGGTGCCGGCAGCCACCGTCGAGGGCAGTGAATCCCACCTCTCACGGGGGAGCACATGCTCCACCTCGCAGATGTGAAACCAGTCTTCCAGGTCCACCGTGAGGATGTTGGGAACTGACCTGAGCTCGCCGTCTCGGGGGATCTCTTTCGGGGTTTCGCTGCCGACCTGGTGGCGCGAGTCAGATTGCATGCCGAGCCGCCTTTCTGTTCTGTCCACTCGACTGACCGCACCCCGATCAGCGCCTCAGCCGCATGTATTCCCAGAGAGGCCCCTTGAGCCCGAACTTCCGGAGCTTGCTCTGCAATCGCTCGTCGATATTCACGCCGGAGCCGGGGAGGATCCAGTTGCTGTGCTCGGCGGCGTGTGAGCGGATGGCATCCAGAAGAAACGGTCGGCAGGAGCGCGCCAGGTAAAAGGCAGGTTCCAAAAAAGTCTTTCCTGTGAAGATGACATCTGCGTGAAGCGCCTCATCAGCCAGGGGTGTTCCGGGAAAGAGCCGGATGCCGACCATGGCGATGATGGCGGTAGGGTTGACTTCATCCATCAGATCGAGTGTTTCCCGAATGGTTGTTCGATCTTCGCCCGGCCCGCCGAAGATGAGCGAGTGGCAGAAAGGCATGCCGGCCTTGCGACAGAGCTCCGAGGTTCTCCGGATGTCCGAACTGGTGAATGACTTGCCGAGCCGTTTGAGCTGATCATCGGAGCCCGAGTCGATGCCGAGCTCGACGCTGGTGCAGCCGGCATCCTTCATGACGGAAAGCAGGGATTCGGTAACGAACTGTGGGTGCAGGTAACAACTCCATCGGATCTTCAACCCCGCGTCACAGATACCCTGGCAAATGGACTTGGCGTGGTGAGGAGGAAAATTGAAAATGTCATCCACGATAAAGAAGGTATCCGTGCCCCATTCCCTCTCCAGGGCCAGCTCCTCGACCACGTCGGCGGGGGGGCGCAGTCGCACTTCGCGTCCTTCGATGAGGGGGTAAGTACAGTAGATGCACGAAAAGGAGCAGCCCCTTTTCGTCTGAATATTCCCCATGCCCCCCAGCTGAAGATACCTCTGCCGGTCGAGCTCCGTTCGGTCGGGCCGCGGCAGCAGGTGTGCCGGAAGACAGCCCGGGGCCGTTGGGGCTCGCGCACCGGGGGAAGGGGACGCACCGTGAATACCGGGCAAACCCTCGGCATGGAGGTCTTCATCCAGACGATCCAGGAGCTGCGGCAGGGTCCGTTCGCCTTCGCCCGAGATCCCGTAGTCCGCCCCGAGGTATTCGAGGATTGAGTCGGGCATCAGGCTGAAGCCGGATCCGCCGACGATGATGATCGCCCGTGTCAACCGCCGCAGGTGCTTCACGAGCTCCCTGTGGAACGGCAGGTAGGAGTGGGTGTTCGGATAGGCGACGTTGTCAACATTCCGTATGGACAGTCCTACGGCCTGCGGATCAAACTCCGCGATGGCCTTTTCCATGGCCGGGAAGCAGTCTTCCTCGAAACACAGGTCCAACAGCCGGTGTGGATGCCGGGTCTCACGGAGGGCGCCGCTCAGATAGGCGAGTCCCAGGGGGAACACCGGGTCCGGGAGTCTCTCTTGATTGGCGGAAACCAGGAGGATGCGCACAAAAGCCCTCTGTCTTGTCTCAGCTCAGTCCGGGTGCGGACAATATGATGCAGCTCGATTCGCCCCCGAATGTCGATCCGATCACCATGGCATGCCGCAATTCACACTTTCGAGAGGGCGCGAGGCTGAACCGGGAGTCCGCGGAGCCGGCGGATTCGCGGCCCCGAACGTGAGGCGGAAGGACTCCTTCACGCAGGGCCAGGAGCAGGGTACTCAGCGACAGCAGGCCGGCCGTGCCGAACTCCCCCGTCAGGTGCCGCACGGGAACCCTGGGGACGTGCTGCCATGCGGTCCCGAAGACCTTTTGGAGAGCGGCGGTTTCAGCGGCTTCCAGTTCTTCGACCCCGTTGGCGGGCGAACCGATGACATCGATGTCGCCGGGTTTCAGTCCCGATGCATGGAGGGCCTCGTTCATTGCACGGACCAATGAGGCGCCGCTGCGCTCATAATGGCCCTGATCGGAGAGTCCGCCCATCAGGGAGAGGGCGGCAAGCGTCCCGTAGGTCGAACGGGCCTCCCGGTGGTCTTCGCCCATGCGCTCAACCAGGAGACAGGTTGCCCCTTCTCCCGGAATGAAGCCCCTGCCCGGCGACAGGCCCTCCGGCTGAGACTCCTGAGGGGAGTTCACCCGGCAGACCGGCAGGTTCTCCAGCCTCAGGGCGCCGAGGGCATCCATGGCGTGTAAGTAGATGCTCGATATCTCATCCGCCCCGCCGACGAATACCGCATCCGCCTGGCCCCGCTCCAGAAGCGATGCGGCATAGGCCAGGGCGCACTCCCCGGAAAGGTGGTTCTGGCAAAAAGTGCTGTTGGGTCCCTGGACCCGATGGAAGATGGCGACATGGCTCGCCAGCGCATTGGGTACCGTATCGGGAAACAGGATGGGCTCGGCGCCGTCGGGACCCTGTTCCAGAAGGCCCGAGAAGAAGGAGTCCGTTTGATCGGTGCTGCCAAAGGCGGTCCCGAACACGATGCCGATTCTCTGCCGATTGTCGTCATTGATCTTCAGATCACTGTCGGACAGGGCTTCGATGCTGGAAGCAACGGCCAGACGTGAAAGGCGGCTCAGTCGTCGATAAAAGCGGGGAGCCATGCAGGCCTTGGGATCAAATCCTCGAATCTGCGCTGCAAGGCGGCTGCTGCGGCCGGCCGTCTCCAATCCGACGACCGGTGCAAACCCGCAGGCTCCACGGAGCAGGTTTCGCCAGTACTCGGCTCTGCTCAGTCCGAGTCCGTTCAGGATCCCCATTCCGGTTATCTTCAAGACCCTTTCTGCCGCCATCTGCCTGCCATCGATGCTCACGAAGTCATTCCATCTCCGAATTAAGGCCGGTGCCCCCTGCGGTGCTCGCGTCCCCCTGCCATCGGCTCAAAACCAGCGTGGTATTGTTGCCCCCAAAGGCAAACGAGTTGGACAGCGCCACACGGATGGGAGCCTTTCTGGCCCGGTTGGGAACATAGTCCAGATTG
>CAZEOY010000240.1:5119-5930 GCA_964513835.1 uncultured Syntrophobacteraceae bacterium | reverse complement strand
GAATCGGACTTCGGTTTCCAGGTCGAGCAGCCCGGGATTTATCACGGTCTTCTCGACAACTATCCGCAAGTCATCGCACCCAATGACGCCGGAGAATTCGGGTATCCGAAAGGTGAGACCAACGTCACGGTCAACTATGCTGGAGACAGCGGTATTCCCATTAACTCCCTCTTCCGAAAGCTCCTGTTCGCCTATTATTTCAAGGACAAGGACATCTTCTTCACCGTCAAGACCAATGAGAGCAGCAAATTGCTCTTTCGCCGAAACATCCAAGAGCGTATCCGTATCCTCACTCCTTACCTGCTGCTCGATCAGGACCCATACGTGGTGGTGACCTCCAAACGGCTCTTCTGGATTCAGGATGCTTACACGCACTCCGACTTCTATCCTTATGCAGCCTCATATCCGGTGGGTGACCGCAAGGTGAACTACATTCGAAACTCGATCAAGATTGCTGTAGATGCTTATGACGGCCGGGTTTCTTACTACGCATTCGATCGACAGGACCCTCTGGTTCAAGCCTACGACCGCATGTATCCCGGGTTGATCAAGGATCAGAGTGAAATGCCCCCGGAATTGAAATCTCAGGTTCGTTACCCCCAGGACTTCTTCAACGTGCAGATGGAGGTCTATGCCAAGTATCAGCAGACGGACCCTTCCGTCTTCTATCAGCAGGAGGATGCCTGGGAATTCGCGATAACTTCCGCTTTTCGCAGTCAGGAAGCACCCATCAAGTCTTACTACCTCACCCTGGACCTTTTCGAGCAGGGCCGGTTTGACTTCGTGCTGCTTTCCCCCATGACCCCCAAAG
>CAZEOY010000240.1:0-5109 GCA_964513835.1 uncultured Syntrophobacteraceae bacterium | reverse complement strand
ACCTCAGGGCTCTGGCAGTGGCCGGAGCAGACCAGCTCAATTACGGAAAGCTGATTGTCTACAGCTTCCCCAAAGGCCAGCTGGTGTTTGGTCCCGAACAGATCTACTCGCTCATCAATCAGGATACCAAGGTTGCCCAGCAGATCACCCTGTGGGATCAAGTGGGATCGGAGGTGGAGCGAGGTAAAATGATCATTGTTCCCGTCGGGCGAGTGATCCTTTACATCCAGCCCATATATCTCAAGTCTTCGACTACATTGAAGATTCCGGAACTGAAGCGCGTGATCATGACCCAGGGACAGTTCGTTGTGATGGAGACCAACCTGGAGGAAGCTTACGCAAAACTCGTGGAGCGTTCGAAGGAAGAAATGCGAAGGATTGAGCGACGCTTCGCGCCCATTTGGGTTGAGCCGCAGCCCGCACCACAACAGCCGGAAGAGCCGCAGCCGCAAGTCCAGACCCCCCCTCCAACTCAGCCCCGGGTTGAACCGCCGCTGAAGCCAGAACCATCGCCTCAACCCCAGCCAGAGCCGAAAGCGGAACCCGGGCAGGAGCCACTGCCGGAATCTCGGCCGCAAACCCCGCAGGAGGCTGAAACCACGGAACAGCCTGCAGTCACAGGCCCGGATAGAGCGGAGGAACATACTCCTTCAATGCCCAAGACTGATGAGCCGTCTGAGAAGGCCTTTGGGGATCAGCCCCCATCACAACCATCGGCCGAGGCGGAACCACAGGCAATGCCTGAGTGGCCTGCAACCCCGCACCATGAAAGCTCGCCAAAAAATTGACATCAAGACGGGGGGGTCAGTCCTTTTCCTCCCCGCCTCGGGTCCCCACCTTGTCGAGGACCTTTTCGTAGTATACTTGGTTTTCCTCGAGGAACGCCGCAACACGCCGCGACATGTTGAACTTCATGATCAGGAAATTGAGCTTCTTCATTTGTCGATACTTCTCCCGAGTATCCTGGACGCCTGCAAGGAGTTCCTCCATCGTGCGGATCTCCTTTCTGATCTGGATTTCCGGGGGAAGGCAATCGGCGTTCTTCAGGATCTTGTAAGCAATCCGAAGATCGGGAGGCAGTTGGCTGTCGTCCTCGATATTCAGCGGCTTTCCCTTTCCCGGCAGGTCGTCGAATTCGCCCCGGTCCATCGCTTCACGAATGCGCTCATCCGCGATCTTGTCCATAATGGCAAAGAGATTTCCCATGCGCTCCCTTTTCAATGACTGACGCCACGATGCTCCAAGGTTTGTGGAAACCATTATAATGATGAACCGCAGCAAGGAGAAGCCATGAGTCTCATTTCATCAAAAATGCCGGAGCCATTCCCTCCCCGTTCCGTCTGGATCCTCGGTGCAGGCCGGTTCGGCCGTCTGGCTGCCGAACGGCTCACCAGGAGATTCAAGGACGCGGAATTTCTGGTGATTGATGAGCGATCCGATCGTCTCGCGGCTCTGACCGGCGAGCTGGGGGTGAAGACTGCCGAGGCGGATGCCATCCCCTATCTGTCCAGCCGGCCTTTGGACGATACCCTGTGGATTGTGCCGGCCGTTCCGGTTCATGCAGCTTTTCTGTGGCTGCTGCATGGAACTGCGCTCTCCTCCCGTGCGGTGTCCCTGGCGGTTCCGGCGTCTGTGGATTCCCAGGTGCCGAACCCCTACCGGGTGCCGGATGGAACCGTGTATGCCAGCTACGCGACCTTTATTTGCCCCGATGCGTGCAGTGAGCCCGAGGAACGTTGCACGCACACCGGCGAGCCACGACTCGGCAATCTCTTCGATGACCTGTCAAGGATCTCGGTACCCGGCTTCCACATAACCGTCCTGAGAAGCTGGCAGCTGGCCCCCGGTGTCGGAGGATATACGGCGAGGCAGCTCAGGCAGTTGGGCCACAACGTTCTCGAGCGGGAAGGCGCCCATATCATCGCCACCAGCTGTCGCTGCCATGGCGTGATCAATGCCCTGAAGTGGGCGTGATCCCATTTTGAACGCATGGAAAGCCCCTCGAGCGGTAAATACCTGCATCCATAGACATAATGGCAGATTTCTTGCTTCCCGTGAGTAATGATTCCCCGGCCGGCGATGAAGTGCGGTTGCCCAGGCTGTGCGCGTCTGACCGGCACAATGAGATCCGAGGCATAGGCATTAATGACCCTGAGGATTCGATACGTCGAAAGACACGGACAAAGAGGATACTGAATGAAGCCCCAGCCAATAGTGGTAAGCTCGTGCCCTCTGGAGTTCAACGAATGCCCTTTACTCCAGGAGCTTCAGGCACTTCGCGATGAATGCATTCGACTCACCGAGCTTTCCATCACCGATCCACTCACGGGGTACTTCAACTACCGGTACATGATTCAGGCGCTGGACCAGGAGATGGAAAGGTCTCGTCGCACAGGGCTTCCCACTGGTCTCATCATGGTCGATCTGGATCGATTCAAGGACGTCAACGACAATTACGGACACAGGGTCGGCGATGCCGCCCTTCAATGGGCCTGCAGGGTCTGGCGCGAGAACATTCGACGCATCGATATTCCATGTCGATACGGTGGAGAGGAATTCGCCATCATCCTTCCGGGCACGGACCTCCCCCAGGCCACTCTGCTCGCCGAACGAATGAGAAAGGTGCTGGCCGAATCTCCCCTGGACGTGGAGGGATGCGTACTGGAGCTCACCGCAAGTTTCGGAGTGAGCGCCTTTCGGGGCCAGAACGGGGCCACCCCTCAACGCGTCCTCGATTGTGCCGACCACATGCTCATTCGGGCGAAGGCCCAGGGACGCAACCGCGTTTGCAGCGATCTGCAGCCAAAGCGCAAATCTCCCACGGAAGTGACGTCGGATGAGCGGGCGGCACTTTTCGGCGCCAAAGGCGATGAAGACTATATTTCACCGTGTCTGGACGGTGTGGAGGATGATTGCCTATGAACAGGGATCGGAAGCTTCTCAAACGTCCTGTCTCGATCTCCCTGACGAGCGGGAAGGGCGGAGTGGGCAAAACCAGCCTCACCGTCAATCTGGCTGTGGCGCTGTCACAAAATGGAAAGCGGGTGCTCATCGTGGATGGAGACCTTGGCCTGGCCAATGTGGATGTGCTCCTCCGGATTCAGGTGGACCGGAACCTCCGGGACGTCATTGAAAACGGCGAGGACCCCGTGGACACCATCGTTCCCCTGGGACCCAACCTCGGTGTTCTGCCTGCAAGCTCCGGGGTCCCGGAGATGCTCAACCTGGGGCAGCGTGAACAATCCCTCCTGGAAAACCTTCTGAGGAAGATTGCGTCCGATTATGACTTCGTGCTGGTGGACACCGCCGCCGGGATTGGGCAATCCGTGCTGTGGCTCAACAATTTCACCGATCACCCCATCGTCGTCGTGACACCCGACCCGACCTCCATGACCGATGCCTACGCCCTCATCAAGGTGATGGCCCGGGACTACGAACGGGATTCCTTCCATGTCGTCGTGAACGGGTTGAGCAGTCTCAGGGAGGGGGAAGAGGTCTTCGCAACTTTGAAAAGCGTGGCCGAAAAGTTCCTTCAGGTCAAACTCAACCACCTGGGATCAGTACCGCAGGATTCCGAGGTGGCAAAGGCTGTGCGCCGCCAGGTGCCCTTTCTGAAAACCTCGCCTGACTCCAGGGCTGCTCGAGCCATCCTGCAGTTGAGCGCCAGCATCGAGAAGCTGGAGCCCCGTCGCCACCAGGGGACGGATCAACGCCCCTCCGCATTTCAGCGAAAGCCACTGGGGGGGCTGGGAAGGGGATGAAACCCCGCAAGATCGAATGAAGGATTCCTGAGCTGTTAACGTATAAATTTGAACGCGTGCACCTGAGCTAATCTTCCATGAACTCCCTGTGCGGAAGCCGGATGGTGAAGAGAGTGCCCTTGCCGGGGTCGGACTCGACCCGGATGGTCCCGCCGTGCTCCCGCACGATCTTTTCCGTGACCATAAGGCCCAGCCCTGTGCCCCTGGATCCCTTGGTGCTGAAAAACCCCCGAAAGACCTGCCTGCGCGTCTCAGGATCCATCCCGCACCCGGTATCCCTGACGCGATACTCGACAGCCCAGCCATCCTTCGGGGCAGACTCCAGCACAACCTCGCGCTTCCCTTCACAGCCCGTGTCGCCGTCACAACAAGCTTCGATGGCGTTGGTCACCAGATTCAACAGGCAAGTGTGAATGCCGTCCGGGTCCAGGACCACGCGTCCCAGCCCGGGGTCAAGATCCAGCCTGAGCTCCACGCGGCAATGCTGAGCCCTGGCCGCCATGAGATGATAGACTTCCCGCGCCGGGATGTTGGGGTCGCACTCGTCGTATTCGGGCTTCCGATCTTTTGCGAAGCGAAGCAGGTCCAGCATAAGGGCCTTGATCTTCTGGACATTCCTCTTGATCATCTGCCATCCCTGCAGCAGGTACGTGCGATCGTAGAGCTCGATGCCACGCTCCAGCACGTACATGCCCCCCGTCAGCCCCCCGATGATGTTCTTCACCCCATGGGCGATGGCAGCCACAGTCTGCCCGATGGCAGCCATCCGCTCGGCCTCGATCAATTGATGCGATTTCTCTTCAACGAGCTTCTCCAGGTTTTCGGTGTATTCGCGCAGCTGCGACCGCATCGAGGCCTTCTCCTGGACTCGCTGGAGGGCCACTTCCAGGGCGGCATAGTTGATGGGTTTGGTGATGAAGTCGGCGGCCTCGTGCTGCAGGCACTTGACGGCAAGGTCGAGCTCAGCGTGGCCGGTCATCATGATCACTTCGGTGTCCGCATGCTCCTCCTTGATGCGCTTCAGAAGTTCGATGCCATCCATTCCGGGCATCTTGATGTCTGCCAGAACGATCTCGGGAAGGACCCTGCCCACCTCCCTCAGAGCTTCGGATGCGTCCGCCGCAGTGAACACCTCATAGCCCGTGGCCTGCAGGGACAGGCAGAGAACCTTCCGCACTCCGTCTTCATCATCGACGATCAGAATCCTATTTGGCATGAACGGTCCCCGAGACTGGAATTTGAACGATGAAACTGGAACCTTCCTTTGGTGCGCTCACCACATCGATGCGTCCCTGAAAGTCCTGGACGATGCCGTAACTGATGGAAAGACCGAGACCGGTGCCCTTTC
>CAZEOY010000239.1:0-5950 GCA_964513835.1 uncultured Syntrophobacteraceae bacterium | reverse complement strand
TCCCTGGACCTGCTCGTCGTACTCGAACAGTTCCTGACGCCCACGGCCATGCTCGCAGACTACGTCCTGCCGGTCACGGGCAGCTTCGAGCAGCCGCTCATGCAGACCAACGGCGGCGTTGCCAACATCGCGTACGGCGGGCCGGCGGCCGTGGCGCCCCGCTGTGAGCGCCGAACGGATTTCGACTTCTGGAGCACGCTCGGCAAACGATGCGGCCAGAAGGAGTATTGGCCCTGGAACACACTGGAAGAGGCACTCTCCGATGTTCTTGCTCCCGTCGGCCTGTCCTGGAGCGACTTCTGCCATATGGGATTCTATGCTCCGGTAAAAGAATACCGGAAATGGGAAAGGGACGGGTTTGCAACTCCCAGCGGAAAAGTGGAGCTCAAGTCCACCCTCCTTGAAGAATTCGGCCACGACCCGCTGCCCGCCTATGTTCCGGCAAACGGGGCCGGCGGTGAGTTTCCCCTGACGCTGATGACCGGCGCCAGGAAGCATCCTTACTACGCGTCCGAATTCAGGCAAGTGAAGCGGCTACGAAAGCTGCATCCCCGGCCGTTGGCGGAGATTTCCCGGTCCACGGCGGATCGATTCGCGATCCGGCCGGGTGACACGGTCTGGATCGAGACCCGGCAGGGACGAATTCGGCAGGAGGCGGCCATCGCCGAAATGCGCGACGGAGTGGTCAGCGTCGAGTACGGATGGTGGTACCCGGAGAAGGAAGCCATGGAGCCGGGCCTTGGTGGGCTTTGGGAGTCGAACGCCAACGTCCTGACGACGGCCGACACGGCTTTCTGCGATCCGATCCTGGGCCAATGGGATTTCCGTTCCATTCCCTGCAGGATCACCAAGGCGGAAGGAGCCTCCGATGGTTCGATTTGAGAGCGCGAGGCCGGAAGACCGGAGCAAGCTGCAAGCCCTTCTGTGGGAGAACGGGATGGACTATGCGGACCCGATAGAGGATTTCATGCTGGCGAGGCAGGGCGATGACATCGTCGGGTGTGCACGGATCGAAGATTACGCCGATGTGGCGATGGTTCGTCCCCTGGTGGTTGCGGAAAGCTTCCGCCGCAGGGGAATCGGACGGCTTCTTCTGGAGAGAATCCTCCCGGCCGGAAAGCCCGCCGTTATTGTGGCGCGGGGCGAATCGGCGAAGTTCTACAGCGCTCTTGGCTTCAAGATCTCGAACTGGCAGACCATTCCTGCCCATCAAGCCAATGAATGCTCGTCTTGTCCTGATCTGACCGAATGTCGTCCTCAGCCCATGATCCATAGGAGGTGACATCATGATGAAAGCCAAAAAACACGCACTGGTCCTTTTCACGAAGTATCCCGAACCGGGCCTCACCAAGACACGGCTGATGGAAGAAAACGGGGGAAGCCTCACCGCCGAGGAGGCCGCTGCGCTGTACAAAGCCATGGTCCTCGACACAGCCGCCGTGGCTCTTCATGCCTTGAACAACGGCCTGCATGACGACAGCCGGGGCGATGACTTCAGGTTTTGCATCTCCTCCCCTTCCGACCACTTGCCCAAGGTTCAGGAAATGTTCCATGCCACGTTCCCGTTCGACGAGATCGAGTATGTCGAGGATAAAGGCAGGAACTTCGATGAGCATTTCGACAGCTGCTACCGCCAGCTCTTCGACAGGGGCTACCATACGGTCGTATGCATCGGGGGAGACCTGCCGGGAATCACGCCGAACCTGATCTCCCGCGCCTTCCGGTCACTCTTTCGCCTGGGAGACCCTTCGGGCCGCGGGGCCATGGTTCTCGCCCCCTGCCAGGCCGGCGGCGTTTCCCTGGTAGGAATCACCAGCGAAACCCCCGTCAGTTTCGAAGGGGTCTTCTACAACAGCCAGGGCGTCACAGCACTGGACGCCCTCATCGATCTTGCCTCACGAAGCGACGTACCCGTCGCTCTCTTTGAGGCGCTCTTCGATGTGGACTACGGTGAAGACCTCGGCCACATGATTTCGGTCATCAACGCCATGTCCTATGCTTCCCGATTCGACGAAGGAGTCGTGGTTCCCCAAAGAACGTTGGATCTTATTTCCAGCATCGGCCTGGCAGCCATCTCTCAACCCAATGAATTCAGGGACCCCCGGGAGCCCATCGATGGTTAGCCTGGAAATAGATCCAAAGAGCTGCACCGGGTGCGGGCTTTGCGTGGAGCTGTGTCCCCTGTCGGTCTTTGACTTTGCAGCCCCCGGAGGGAATTCCGTGCCGGAAGTCAAACGACCCGGCGACTGCTGCGCCTGCATGACCTGCTCGGGCAAGTGTCCTCAATCGGCGATACTGGTCGCTCAGAACGATCCCCCCAAACGCTGGCTGGACGACGAAAACGAGAGCCCCGCCATCCTTCTCAGCCAGGAGGAAGAGACCCGGTACAAGGAGTACGCATCGATCCTGGATGGAAGCCTGAAGCTGAGATGGAAGCCCGTCGCCGTTACGCTCATCCAAAAGGGCGAGCCGTTCCCGCATGTCCCGGTCCCCCGTGTGAAGCTTCGCTATTGCCAGTCGCTGATCATGGCCCGGCGAGGAAAGCAGATCTTGATGCCCCCCTCCTCCCATGCATGCCCGGATGGAACGTCCATCCTGGGTTTGACGAAGATCCCTCCGAAACTGGCCTCGGGAGACATCTACACGAAGCTGGGAAAGCTGGCCAGCAAGGAAGCGGCCCAAACACTGGTGAACGGGCGGTCGACCCTGCCCGAGGAATCCATCCGGGCAACCCTCGTCACGCCGCTGGATGATCCCGTCATGAGAGCGGACATCGTCGTGATCATGGCGCCCCCTGAAACCATGATGTGGCTCAGTATGGCTTCGACGTACTTTACGGGCAAGAGGATGAATTTCCAGATGGGCTCCTACAACGCCCAGTGTCTGGAGACGACGGTCTATCCCTATACGACCCGTGAAATCAACCTGTCGCTCGGATGCTACGGATGCCGGGCCATTTCCGATCTGAGCGACGATCTCATGTTCATGGGGATACCCCTCGCAAAGATGGAGCAGCTCACTGCGGGGCTCACCCATTTGGGTCGAAGAGCAATACCGGATGCCCGATCCAGGACGTATTTGCCTCCGCTGATTTAACGAGAAACGAATGAGTCCTTTGCTGCAGAGAGAAAAAGCCATGAGACCGTTTGAAGATTTGTTGAAGGAATCCGTAGCCGGGCATGGTCATCTCTGTGCCGGGCAGGTCATCGGCGTCAGGATGTCCATGCTGGGATGCAAGCTCGTCGGCATAGAAGAACCCGGAGTCGGCAGCTGGCGCAAGAAGCTCATGGTTTTCGTCGAGATCGACCGATGTGCCACCGATGCGATCCAGAGCGTTACGGGCTGCAGCATGGGGAAACGAACTCTCAAGTTTCGCGACTTCGGCATCAACGCGGCCACGTTCTTGAATCTCGAAACCAGGGAAGCCTACCGGATCGTTTCCACCGAGGAATCCCGCAAGCTGGCCGATCTGTATGCGCCCGAAGAGCCCGACCCGGCGCGGCGCCAGCTGATCGGCTACCAGCAGATGCCCGATAGCGACCTCTTCCATGTTCAGGCAGTGAATGTGCTGCTGGAGGACTGGGAAATGCCGGGGCCCCCCCGCAGAAAAACGGCGTGCGCAAGGTGCGGCCAGATCGTCCGAGATGGAAGGGAAGTCCTGCAGGGTGGCATCCCGCTATGCCGCCCCTGTAGCGGCATGGGATACTTTGAAGCCAATGTCCAAAATCGGGGATGTCATTCAGCATGCCGGCCTCATTAGGATCAGAAAGTCGCTGTATGCAAGGCAGCAAAAAGGAGAACTAGAATGGTTCAAATGGTGAGAGTGGAAGAAGCGATAGGGCAGCCCCTGGCACATGATATTACCGAGATTCGTCCGGGAGAATTCAAGGGACCTGCGTTCAGGCGGGGGCATATTGTTGAAAACCGCGATGTGAATCATCTGCTGCGGTTGGGCAAGGACCACCTGTATATCTTGAAGCTCGAACCGGATCAGATGCACGAAGATGAGGCAGCCGTAGCGATCGCCAAAGCACTTTGTGGAGAAGGCGTCGGCTGGTCGGGTGAGCCGCGTGAAGGGAAGATTTCCCTGAAGGCGACAAGAGACGGCTTGCTCAAGGTAGATGTTGATGCCTTGACCCGATTCAATGAGCTCGGGGAAGTCATGTGCGCAACCCGGCACACCAATTCCACTGTCTCGATGGGAGAACAGGTTGCCGCCACACGGGCCATTCCGCTTTTTATCGATAGGCCCATCGTGGACCAGGCTGTCAGGATCGCAAAGCAAAGGCAGCGGGTATTGCGGGTTCTGCCCTTCCGGCAGGCCAAGGTGGGATTGCTGATCACCGGCAATGAAGTCTACTACGGGCGGATCGAAGACAAGTTCGAGCCGATCATCCGAAAGAAGGTCGAAGCCTACAAAGGAACGGTCCTCGACACCGTCATCCTGCCCGACGATGATCAAAAGATCGCTGAATCGGCACTCAATCTCATAGCCCGGGGAGCCGACCTGCTCATCACGACCGGCGGCATGTCGGTAGATCCTGACGACCGTACACGGTTCGGTTTGCTCAAAGCAGGCGCCAAAGACATGATCTACGGTTCAGCCGTGCTGCCGGGGGCCATGTTCATGTCGTCAAATTTACTGGACATTCCGGTGTTGGGAATTCCTGCCTGCGGCCTGTTTGCACCCGTTACCGTGTTCGACCTCATCTATCCGCGCATATTGGCCGGAGATCGGATCACTCGAAAAGATATCGCCAGGATCGGGCATGGTGGGCTCTGCTTGAAATGCGACACCTGCCGCTATCCCAATTGCTCGTTCGGCAAGGGGAACTAATGAGAGATTCGTTTGGCAGAACGATATCCTACTTGCGCCTCTCCATCACCGATCGATGCAACCTGCGTTGCCGTTACTGCAAGCCGGCGAAAAGCCCTGCTTCCCTCGCGCATGCGGATATTCTCACCTATGAAGAGCTCCATCGATTGACAAGAATTGCAGTGAATCTCGGGATCACGAAGGTTCGGGTCACAGGGGGCGAACCTTTGGTGCGCAGGGGAGCGGTAGCATTTCTCTCCGAGCTGGCTCAAATAAAGGGGCTGGAAGACGTCTCCCTGACAACCAATGGAGTTCTGCTGAAAAAGCATTTAGAGCAAATACATAAGAGTGGTATTCACAGAATCAACATCAGCCTGGATACTCTCAAACAAGAGAGATACCGTCGGATTACAGGAACAGATGCCTTTAATGAGGTCCTTGAGGCGATCCAACTTGCCCAGAAAATGAACTTCCACCCTATAAAGATAAACATGGTGGTCATAAAGGGTTTCAATGATGATGAAGTCGTTGATATGGCTTTCCTGTCTCGCCTATACCCTTATCACATAAGGTTCATCGAATACATGCCCGTAGGTTCCGGGCACCATGATACCAGCATCTACACCTTGCCTATTCACAGTATACGAAACAAGCTCGAGGAAGAAATCGATGAGTTGATGCCCGTTCCAAAAAGGATAGGCGATGGCCCGGCCGAACGTTACAGGTTTGAAAATGCTGTTGGAGAGATTGGCTTCATCGGCAGTATGAGCAATCATTTCTGCAATTCTTGCAACAGGCTTCGGGTTACAGCCAACGGCTACTTGAGACCTTGTCTGCTCTCCAATACTCAGCAGGACATAAAAGGGCCAATGAGAGGTGGCGCTACGGATGCCGAACTAGAAGGAATCTTCTTGAAAGCTGTGCATCAGAAACCATCCCAACACCTTTTCAGCTCGGGGACCGAGGCTGTCATTTGGGACCAAATGTCCGCTATCGGCGGATAGCCATAGAAAGGCAACGATGCACCACAGCTCGATAAATAAAATATTCCTCCTGACTACCTTTAGACTCTGTGACAACAACGGATATACGAGTACACAGATCAACAATTTCTTCTGCCGCAACGGCTTCAGG
>CAZEOY010000238.1:0-5962 GCA_964513835.1 uncultured Syntrophobacteraceae bacterium | reverse complement strand
GTGGACCGCTCAAAGCGGTTGTAAACCATTGGCCACCTTACAAGGTGGCGACTATCCGAACATATTCAGTTGGTCGAGCCAGCGATCGTCGGTTTCTTGCTTCTTGATGTACTCACGGATCATCGTGCTCGGAGTCGTCATGATTGGGACCTTCCGGTAGATCATGGTGTTGGTGATGTGCTGTGCCGCGAATCGTCTTGACACCGCCGGATCCCTGTAATAGGCATGAAGCACACTCAACCGGCGGCTGAAGCCGCCAATGACTGTTTTTTTTTCAGCTGGTGGCGCTCAGGGACGCTGCGCTGAAGTGCTTTGCTTTGATATACACGGTGGGGTTCTCCGTGCCCGTTCACGGAGAGTCCATGGAGCTGGGAATCAGGCCACGAAGGCTTTCACTCCCTCGGGGAGAGGTCTATCGTGGCTTTTTTTGTGAAAGAAGCGAGGGACGTGTGAAATGAGAACGAGACCTTGGCTGACTGCAGCCGCGCTCTCCTTGATGGTGTGTCTGGCGGCGGCGGGATCGGTTTGGTCCGCTGACCCTGTCCTGTTGGAGGAAGTCCGCATCGGGGACAGCACGGGGGACTGGGGAATGCCCAATCCCTTCCGCCATTATCCCAGGGGGCCCGGCTATGTGAGGATGAGCTGGGTGTTCGACACGCTGATCTGGAAGGATCGAAAGGGAGTCATCCCGGCCCTGGCCGATGCGTGGTCCTACGACCCGAAAAGCCGGTCGTTCACTTTCCAGCTGAGCCCGCGGGCCAGATGGCATGACGGCCGCCTCGTGACGGCGGACGACGTGGTTTTCACGGTGGCCTATTTCAAGAAGCATCCCTACCGATGGATCACCCTGGATCATGTGGACCGTGGCGAGGCCAGGGGGGGAGCACACCGTCATTCTGTACCTGTCCGGGCCGTATGCCCCTTTCATGTCCGACATTGCCGGGACCATGCCCATCATCCCTCGCCACATCTGGGAGGGGGTGGAATCTCCGGAGGGTCTGGAGCCCCCCCGGGCCTGCATCGGAAGCGGCCCCTACCAATTCAGGGACTTCAACAAAACCCAGGGCACCTACCTTTACGAAGCCTTTGGGGACTACCACCGGGGAAAACCCAAAGCCGAGCGACTCATCTATGTCCGTACCGGCAAGCCCCTGGTGTCGCTCCTCACCGGGCAGGTTGACCTGGCCTCCATCGAGCCGGAGATGGCTGAGCAGCTCACCCAGAAGGGACTCTGGGTGATCCGGGACGAGCGAGGCTGGAACAGGAAGCTCATGATCAACCACAGCCGGCCCCCTTTCAACGACAGGCGCATGCGCCAGGCCCTGGCCTTCGCCATCGACCGGCAGGAGATCGTCGACAAGGGCCACCGGGGCTTTGGCTCCCCCGCATCGCAGGGGATGCTCTCCCCGGATCACGACATGTTCTACCCCGACACCCCTCAGTACCCCTTCGATCCCCGGCGGGCCAGGGAGCTCATCGAATCCATGGGCTATCGACAGAGCTCGGGTGGAGTCTACGCCAGGGACGGCGCCCCCCTCCGGATCGAGCTGCTCTCTTCCAACATCAGTGCGGGTGGGGAGAGTGTGGTGGACCGGGACGGCGAAATCATCAAGAGGCAGCTCGAGGAGGTGGGCATCCAGGTGAACCTGCTGAACCTGGAGCAGGCCACGACGGACAACCGCGTGAAGCACCTTGATTTCGATGTGGCGGTATCGGGCCACGGCGGAATCAGTGGGGATCCCAAGATCCTGAATGAGCTCATTTCCTCGAAATACGGTGCGGGGTCCGTCAACTGCGCCCGCTATGACGATAACCCGCTGCTCAACCAGTTGCTGGAGGACCAGATGGTGGAGATGGACGAGTCGAAAAGGAAGGAGATCGTCCATAGGATTCAGAAGGTTGTCGCCGAGGAAGTTCCGGCCCTGTGCTTGTACTACCAGGACACCATGTCGGCCTACAATCCGAAGAAGGGGATCACTTGGTTTTACACCAGGGGCGGCCTCGCCAAAGGCATCCCCATTCCCCAGAACAAGGTGTCCCTTCTGCCATGATCAGAAAACAAAGCCGGCTCGTCGTGGCCCATGTGCTGGCGGGGCTGGTCCTGGTCACCCTGAGCTATCTGCTTCCGCGCCTTTTGCCCGGTGACTATGTGACGGCCATGTATTCCGGCTCCCACGTGGCCCTGAATGCCGAACAGGAAGCGGAGCTGCGACAGTCCTACCCCCGGCACGATGCCTTCTTGCCCTACGTGGCCCGGCTGATCAGGTTGGACTGGGGGACATCCTACGCTTTCCAGGCCCCTATCGCGCAGTTGATCCGGGAGGCCCTGCCCTGGACCTTGCTGCTCATGGGAAGCGCGCACCTGTTGTCCATGTCGCTGGGTTTTGCTGCGGGAGTCGAAGCCGCCTGGCGCCGCGGGAGCCTGGCCGAAAGAGGGGGGGTTGCGGCCATGACGTTCCTGGAGGGCTTCTCCGAGATCGCAACGGGGGTGATCCTGCTCCTGGTCTTTGCGCTGCGGCTCGGGTGGTCCCCCGCCGCCGGGGCGGAAACGGCGTATGCACAGCATTCCGCCTGGGAGCGATGCCTGGACGTGGCCCATCACCTGGCCCTCCCCCTGGCCACCCTGCTTCTGGCCTACTTTCCCGGCAACTTCCTCCTGGCCCGGGCAAGCACGGTCCTGGTGTGCAGGGAGCCCTTCGTGCAGACCGCACGAGCCAAAGGTCTGCCGCCCCTGCGGGTCCGCTACGCTCACGCGGCGCGCAACGCAGTGATCCCCATGGTGACGCGGTTCGGCCTGCGCATCGGTTTCATGGTGACGGGGGCGCTGGTGGTCGAGACCATCCACTCCTATCCGGGGCTGGGCACGCTGCTCTTCAACGCCATCGCCCGGCGCGACCTGCCGCTCATTCAAGGCATCGTGCTCTTTTCCTCCCTCTCCGTGCTGGCCGCCAACATCGGGCTGGAGCTGGCTTACGGGTGGATTGACCCGAGGCTGAAGCATGCACCGTGACGGCCGGACTCCGTTGTGGAGGGACCACGGGTTCGTGATGGGGGCCACCATGGCCCTGTGCATGTCTCTTCTGGCGGTTGCGGGGCCGCCGATGGTCCCGTACGATCCGCACGACATTTCCTTCACACCCCTCAGCCCGCCTTCCATGGATCACTGGCTGGGCGTCAACGACGGGGGCATGGACATTTTTTCCGAGCTCCTCCACGGTCTCCGGAGCACTGCCGTTTTTGGACTCATCTGTGGATCGGCCGGCCTGGTCCTCGGGGTCTGGATTGGACTCGCCGCAGCCTGCGTCGGAGGATGGCTCGACGCCTTCTTCATGCGCCTGGCAGAGATTCTTCTGGCCATCCCCGCGGTCATGATCCTGGTGCTGGCGGCGGCCTTCTTCAGGCCCTCCCCGGTGATCCTGGCCCTGATCCTGGCGTTCCTGGCGTGGCCCACCACGGCCAAGCCCATCCGCGCCCAGGCGCTGGTCCTGAAGCAGAGCCTCCATGTGCAGGCGGCCCGCCAGATGGGAGGGTCCAGCGGATACATCATCTTCAAGCACCTGTTGCCGGAGCTTTTTCCCCTCTACCTCGTCGGTTTTCTGGCGAAGACGCGGATGGCCATGTTCATGGAAGCTTCCCTGGCCTTCCTCGGACTCCTGGACCCCGGCCGTAAGTCGCTGGGGGTCATGATCCGCTTTGCCCTCAAGTACTACTACCTCGACGTTTGGTGGCACTGGCTCATGCCGCCCATCCTGTGCCTGACCTTGACGATGATGGCGTTCACCTTTCTGGCGGTGAGCCTTGAAAAGGTATTCGACCCACGCCTGAGGGAATGGTGGTGACGGTGGAGATCAAGCAGTTGAAGGTGGTCTTCCGGGAGGGGGACCATGCCCTGCTGGCCCTTGACGGGGTCGACTTGCAGCTCCATCCGGGGCGGGTTGTGGGGTTGATGGGTGAATCCGGCTCCGGAAAGACCACCCTGGGGCGTGCGATGATGGGGCTGCTCCCCTCCAGCAGCGCCGTCGAGGGAAGCATACGGCTGGGCGACCGGGAGTTGATCGGGCTCGACGAGCCAGCGTTCAACACTCTGCGTTGGGCGAAGGTGGCCATGGTGTTTCAAAATGGGGCCGCGAACCTGAACCCGGTGCATCGCATCGTCGACCAGGTGGCCGAGCCTTTGATCCAGCACCGAGGGATGGGGAAAAGAGAAGCCCGCGGCGAGGCGGAGGGCGTGCTGCTGCGATTGGGGCTCTCTGCGGAGCTCATCCGCCGCTATCCCCACGAGGCGAGCGGCGGCCAGGTTCAGCGCGCGCTCCTCGCCATGGCCATGATCCTGGACCCGGAAATTCTGATCCTGGACGAGCCCACGGCCGCCCTCGACGCCATGAGCAAGGGATTCGTTGCCGAGGTGATCGACGGGCTGCGGAGAAGGCAAAAGGCCGTTCTCCTCATCACCCACGATCTGGACCTGGCGGCAAGACTGGCGGATGAGCCGGTGGTCCTCTACCTGGGGCAGGTCATGGAGAAAATGCCGGGTGGAGACCTTTTCACCCGGGCGCGTCACCCGTACACGCTGGCCCTGGGGCGGTCTTTCCCCGGGATGGACGCCACCCGCGATCTGGGAGGCATCCGGGGCGAGGCCCACTACCGGCTGCTGCACGCTCATGCCCGGGAAGGACGCGAGACCGAGCACGTCCACACCCAGCGCCCTGGACCCGGGTGTTCAGGCCAGGGTCATGAAACTGCTCCTGGACCTGCAGATCGACAAGGGGCTGACCCTGCTCTTCGTCACCCACGACCTGGGGCTCGCCCGGAAGATCGCCGACCGGATCGGCGTCATGCTCTCGGGCCGGCTGGTCGAGATCGGACCGGCTGCCAGGGTGCTCTCATGCCCGGCGCACCCGTACACCCGTTTCCTGATGGAAAGCGCACGGGGACGAGGGCGTGCAGCGGGAGTCGATCCCACGGCGAGCCAGTCGACGGGCTGTCCCTTCGCTCTGCGCTGCGACCGGATGAAGGAGATCTGCCGGAGCGAGCTGCCGACTCCCGTGGACGCGGATGGCCCGGGTCTTACGGCGTCGTGCTTCCATCCGCTTCATGTCCCGGGTCCCGAACCAGAGGGGCCTGCCGCGGACGACCAGGGACAACCTCGCGCCCCTTCACAGGTCTCTCATTGTAGACTGCGAACGGCTTGAATTTGGTTTGCGGTCATCCCGAACGAATGCGAGGATACTCAAGATTTCTCTCTTCGGTCGAAATGGCAGAAAGTTCGTTTCATAGCCGTCCGCAGTACGAATTCCAACATAGCGCCATGCAAAGAGCGGCAGAAAACAGGTCACTCTGATGTTAATGAAATGCAAGGCAGGCAGGCTGGAATGCAGTCTGAATCACTCACTCTCACACCATTCCCAAGGAGCAAGACATGGCACAGACAACGCTAAGCCCTGAGCTCATCAAGCAGACCACCGACTTCCACGGCCATTGGTGCCCCGGCCTCGCCATCGGCATCCGGGCGGCCGAATGGGTCATGAAGGAAATGGGCACCTCCGCGGACGAAGAGATCGTGGCCGTGGTCGAAACGGACATGTGCGGCGTGGACGCCATCCAGTTCCTGGTGGGCTGCACTTTCGGCAAGGGGAACCTCATTCACAAGGACTACGGCAAGAACGCCTTCAGCTTCTACCGGCGCCGGGACGGGAAATCGGCCCGCCTGGTGGGACGCCCGGGATTGTTGGGCGAAGCCGCGGCCAGCCTCGGAAAGCTCCATCGAAAGATGCAGGAAGAGGGGCTCAGCGAAGAGGAGCAAAAGCAGTGGGAGGAGGTGCGGGCCGCGATTTCGGCGCACGTCATGGGGGCGCCCCTGGAGGAGCTTTTCGACATCAAGGAGACCACCGAGCCAGTCCCCCAAAAAGCCCGTATCCTGAGCAGCGTCGTCTGCGAGTCCTGCGGGGAGACGGTGATGGAA
>CAZEOY010000237.1:0-5996 GCA_964513835.1 uncultured Syntrophobacteraceae bacterium | reverse complement strand
TGCTCTGGGACAATGCGTGAGTGGCCCGGTTTGACGAGACCCAAGACTACGTGATCACGGGTGAAACCCATAACAGTCCCTCCAATATGGAGGCTTACGGCGGTGCTCTCACGGGCATTGTCGGCATTTACCGGGACATCATGGGCACGGGCAAGGGGGCGCGGCTCGTTGCGGGGCTTTACGGTTACTGCGTCGGCCCCCGAGACTACCCGGGTCCCTTGAAACCCCATCTCCATCCGCGTCGGCTTCTGGACGGCGTCGTCGAGGGGGTGAAGGACGGAGGCAACAAGCACGGCGTCCCGACACCCTTTGGGAATCTTTTCTATCATCCTGCTTACCTGGGAAAATGCCTCGTGTTCGTGGCATCACTGGGGATCATGCCCAAAGAGATCGGTGGCGAGCCGACGGCTGAGAAACGGCCTGAGCCGGGCGATCTCATTGTGATGTGCGGCGGAAGGGTCGGGAAGGACGGAATCCACGGCGTTACGGCATCCAGCGAGAGCTACAGCGAACATACTCCGGCGGGTCATGTTCAAATCGGCGATCCATACACTCAGAAGAAGATGCACGATTTTCTCCTGGAAGCCCGTGACGAAGGGCTCATCACCTTTATCACCGACAACGGCGGCGGAGGCCTCTCCTCGTCGGTCGGCGAATCGGCGCGCTTTGGAGGGGGGGCTGTCGTGGATCTCGATCGAGTGCCCCTGAAATATGAAGGACTCGATGTCTGGGAGATTTGGATTTCGGAGTCCCAGGAGCGGATGACTGTGGCCGTTCATCCGGACAGCATCGACCGCTTCATGGAGCTCTCCGCCAAGCATGAAGTGGAAAGCTCCATCATCGGGCAGTACGCGGCATCGGGGAAACTTGATTTGCGGTACAAGGGGAAAACGGTGGCCTGCCTCGACCTCAGCTTCTTTGCCGAGGATTTTCCCCAGTGGGAGTTCGATGCTCACTGGATATCGCCTGAAAGCCGCGGGCTTTTCGAGCCGGTTCTGGCCGAACCCCTGGATTACGGGAGCCTTCTGCGGGAGATGCTGCGGAGGCCCAATATCTGCTCGAGGGAATGGATCCAGCGCCAGTATGACCATGAGGTCCAGGGGGGGAGCGTCATCAAGCCGTTCGTGGGACGCCAACGGGACGTTCCTGCCGATGCCGCCGTCCTGAGGCCCGTTCTGAATGGAAATCGAGGTCTGGCGGTTGCACAGGCTCTTCATCCCGCCTATTCCCTCATCGATACCTACCCTATGGTGGCGGCGACCATCGATGAAGCCGTCCGGCGAATCCTGGCCGTGGGCGGGAAACTGGATGAGATTGGCGGCGTGGACAACTTCTGCTGGCCGAGCATCCAGCACGACCCCGTCGAGAATCCCGACGGGCGTTACAAGGCAGCCCAGCTGGTTCGGGCAAACTGGGCCCTGCGTGACGTTTGCCTCGCTTATGGAATTCCTCTTCTCTCCGGCAAGGACAGCATGTACGTGGACGGGCGGCTCCCCGGGCGGTTCGGTGAGCGCCACAAGGTTTCGGGTCTTCCGACCATGCAGTTCACGGCAACGAGTGTGGTTCCGGAGCTTTCCAGGTGCCTCACCCCCGAACCCAAAATGGCGGGAGATCTGCTCTATGTACTTGGGACCACCTACAACGAGCTCGGGGCGTCCGAGTATTACGAATCCCTTGGCTATCTTGGGTTGAATGTCCCCAGGCTGAATGTTTCCGAGGCCCGGCCCATCTATAGAGCTCTCGAGCAGGCGGTATCTGCCGGAATTCCGGCTTCATGCCACGGAATCTATCGAGGCGGTCTCGCGGTCCATGCAGCGCTCATGTGTTTCGGGAGTGGGCTGGGAATGAACCTTGACCTGTTCACCGTGCCCGTCGGGGGGAGGCTCAGGGATGACCAGATTCTGTTCAGCGAATCATGCGGACGATTCATGGTCACTGTCCCGAGGTCGGAGAAGTCCAGATTCGAGAGTTTCTTCGAGGGATTGGCCTGCGCGCAGGTTGGAGAGATCACCGGGGAACCGCGCCTCACGATCCGAGGAGGGGCGGGAAGCACCCTGTTGAACGAAGACGTGGGGAGTCTGAAGGACGGTTGGTTGTCCGGCCCCGCAGGGACGTTCGAGTCTTAATGGATGGGGGAAGCCCCCACATCGATTTCGAGGAGTCACCCATGAGCCCTGTTCGAGCCCTCGTGCTGACGGGTTTTGGTCTCAACTGTGATCTGGAAACTGCCTATGCGCTGGAGGTGGCGGGGGCGGCTCCCGATCGCGTCCATTTGAATGACCTCATCGCGCGGAAGCGGGCTCTTCGGGAGTATCAGATCCTGGTGGTGGGAGGGGGGTTTTCCTGGGGAGACGATCACGGGGCCGGCGTCGTCATGGCTATGCGGATGAAATACCGCTTGAAGGACGACCTATTGGAATTCGTGGAAAGGGGAGGCCTGGTCCTTGGTATCTGCAACGGATTCCAGGTTCTGGTCAATCTTGGGCTTCTTCCGGGCTTCCAAACGGGTCGGCTCAGCCGGGAGGTGGCCCTCATCCATAACGATTGCGGAAGCTTTCGGGATCAATGGGTCCATCTGGCGGCCAATTCTTCGTCGCCCTGTGTCTTCACTCGGGGTATCGGACGGATAGAGCTTCCCATCCGGCATGGGGAAGGGAAATTCTACGCAGAGGAGAGCGTCATTCGGAGGCTGGTGGCTCAGAATCAGGTCATTCTGCAATATGCCACGGCAGAAGGCCCGGTAGCCGATGGCGCGTTCCCCGAAAACCCCAACGGCTCTATCGGGGATATTGCCGGCATTTGCGATCCGACGGGGCGCATTGCTGGAATGATGCCCCATCCCGAGGCTTTCAATCACTGGACCAATCACCCGGACTGGACCTATCGCAAGGAAGTCTGCCGTCGCATGGGGAAGGATCTTCCGCCCCAGGGAGACGGCATCCGGTTCTTTCGGAACGCTACGGAGTTCTTTGGCTAGCCGTCAGGCAGGGAGTTGATGCAGTAGGATGAGGGCCAAGGGGAAATCCAATCGACTGCGTGTCGCCGTGCTGGTTTCAGGAGGTGGGACCAATCTCCAGGCACTGATTGATCGCTCGGTAAGGGGGGAGCTCAAGGCTGAAATCGTTGTTGTGGCGAGCGATCGCCCCGATGCCTTCGGTTTGGTGCGTGCGGCTCGGGCAAACATCCCGCATCACACCGTGGATTACAGCTCGATTCTCCAGCCGGGCTCCGCCACACCTCCCCCGGATTCCATCCCTGTGGATCTCATGGAGATCGATGGAGCCCAAAAAATCCTTCGGATCGCGGACCCCCAGTTGCGGCTCGAACGTCTGCAGCGAATCATCTCAGCCGAGCATCAACTGATCGGCCGGCTTGATCGTTATGAACCCGAACTCGTCTGCCTGGCTGGATTCATGAGACTGGTCAGTCCCTACTTCATCCGCCATTACAACCGGGAAGGCGCCTGGCGGGTTCTGAACATTCATCCGGCTCTGCTCCCGGCCTTTCCCGGTCAGCATGGATATGAAGACACTTTCCGGTACGGATGCCGCTGGGGAGGAGTCACCGTTCACTACGTGGATGAGGGGGAGGATACGGGTCCCATCATTGCACAGGGGGTCTATCCGGTGTGGCCGAATGACACCCTGGAGGAAACTCGCCAACGGGGGCTGGCGCTGGAATATGAAATTTACGCTCAGTGTATCAACTGGGCTGCGGACGGCTTCATCGAAATGAATACAACTCAGATTCGCCCTGTGACAAGAATCACTGACCCAGCATACCCTCAAATCCTTGCAGGCTGGACGAGGAAAAGCCTCCTCCTCACGCCCTGATCTTCTCAGCTCGAGTTTCCGGCGCCTTCAACCCACACCCATCTTCATTCCGGACCCGCCACCACTTCGTCCACCCTCAGGCGCAGTCTCGTCAGAAGCGGAAATAGAAACTCAAACCGGGCCAGAAGAATGGCCATCCGTAAGCCGCAGGCGCCCCGTAGTAAGGGTAACCATAATAAGGCCTGTAATAATAAGGCCTGTAATAGTAGGAACCGTAATAGGGAGCATAATAGGGTGCGTAGAACGAAATGTAAGGCCGATAGCCCCAATGCCGGTGGCCATAGTTATGGTAATAGCGTCTCGCCTCGCTGGGGACGGCGCTGGCCAACACCCACATCAGAGTGAGCACCAATGCCAAAAAACCGAAAGTCTTTCTCTTCATGGCGGTCACCTCCTCGCTCGAATGCACCCTCATTTTAATCATTCTTCTCATTGTTGAGAAGCGGGCAGTCTCTGAAGGGATTCGGGTTCAGCCCGGAGTATTCAGTGCACTTTCCGGAGAATGGCCCGGTATGCTTTCGTGGACTCGAGGGGGAAGTCGTGGACGGGCAGCTGCTCGTTGTTCCCGACGATCAGGAGACCTCCCTTCAGCAGCGCCCCGACAATCCTCGCCAGCGCCGGGATGAAAACGGAGGGATCATAGTAAGTCAGGAGGTTGTTTCTCAGGAGGATAAGGTGGCACGGTCTGCAGGGTGGAGGTTCGGCTGTGAAGTCGTGAACCATCCAGTGGATTCCCTGGATCAAGTCCTGACGGACCACCAGCCGGCCTTCCAGTTTCCTGAAGAAGCGCTCCCTCACGGGCGCATCGACTTCCTTCAGACTGCTTGCGGAATAGATCCCCTGCCTGGCCCGCTCCAGCAGAGCGCCATTCACATCGGTTGCGACGATATGCAGCGGAGGGAGACGGGTGGCAGTCCTGAGTTCCTCCCAGAGGATCTTCAGGCTGTAGGCTTCCTCACCGCTGGCGCACCCTGCGCACCATGCGGTGCCTGAAGCCATCCCCTCCCAGCCGAGCTGCGGAATCATCTCTTCCAGGGCCTCCCACATTCTGCGGTCCCTGAAGAAGCGGCTGATGGACACGGCGAGGAGCCTCACGGCTTCTCTCGATTCGGCAGGGTCCGACTTGAGGAGCTGAATGTAGTCCCCAACACTCGCCACACCGATTTCCATCATCCGATGGGAAAGGTGGCGCTTGACTCCCTTCCGAACCCGCCGGTACCCACTCCAGGAAAGGTGCATGGAATCGAGCAGTTTTCGAAAAGCCGCGTCACTCATCATGATGCCCTGTCTCCCCGTGGAAAGCCTGGCCAGCGCCAGGGCGGCGAAGCAAAGGAGTGGCTCATTCATTGCATCCCGGAAAGGTGCTCAGTGCATGAAGCGACCCGAACCCGATGCAAGGTACCATGAGAATCCAGTCACCGCCTGCCGTCATAGCACCGCTCAACCAGGATTCAAGCTCTCGACCAACGCAGAGAACGCCTGCCGGTGAAGTGTTTGCTGTCTCTCCTGAAGAGCTGAGTCCTCCGTGCGCATCCGGAAAACCCTGCCCTCCTTCCACGAAATTCATCCCATACCCTGTCGGCTGGGTTCCGGAGACAGGGACAGACCCCTCGCCCGCTCGGGCCTCAGCGGCCTACCGACAGGCGGAATCCTTTAAAAAGAGCGGCCTTTTGAGTGACCTGGCCAAATACAAGGAGGACCAACTGCTGCAAAACCCCGGTGGTGATGCATACGACCTGCAGACGGGGAACGTTTCCGGAGACCTCCGGCAGCAGCGGTCCTTCACTCACAGAATCGGCAAGGATCTCTCCGACGCCTGGGAGAACTGTAAACGATTCGTCCAGAACCTGGCATTCGGTTCCGAGACATCCTACCGCGACTCGTCCGGTCAGATCCGAAAGACACGAAAGAAAGGTCTCATAGGAACACTGGGGGACTTCTTCAAAAACACGGCAAGCGCCCTGAGTTTTGGCCTTTACACCCCGAAGGGCGAGGACAAACCCTCCGGCATCATGGAACGGATGTTCCACTTCGTGAAAAAAACCAAGCAGGCACTGTTCGGTGATTTGATACTGGGTGTGCCCTGCAGCATCATTCGGATGGGGTAATACCTGATTCTCGTCGGCTGGAATCTGGTGGAGGTGCTTCCCGATGCCACTCTGG
>CAZEOY010000236.1:0-6010 GCA_964513835.1 uncultured Syntrophobacteraceae bacterium | reverse complement strand
GAGCCAGCTCCTGGATCACGCCGATGGGGATGATCATCAGGACGGCAAAACCGGCAGCATCACTCAGTATAGCCGTGAGCCCTGCCACGAACAACCTGCGGAAGGTGTAGCGCGCAGCAACCACGCGGTGCGTCCCGCGCCCGATGTCCTGCATGATGCCGTTCATCTTCTGTGTCCCATGGCTCATGCCGATGGAGAAAACCAGGAAGGGAACGAGCATCGAATAGGGATCCAGCTCGGCGCCGAGGCTTTGAATGATTCCCAGCTGCCAGATGACAGCGATAATGGAGCAGGCGACCACGAGGAAGGTGCTGCGCACACAACGGGTGAACCAGTAGACCATGGCCGCGGCCAGGAGGCAGGCAGCCGCAAAGAAGATCAGGACCTGCCGGAGACCCTCTATGAGGTCTCCGGCAATCTTGGCAAAGCCGGTAATATGAATCCTGATTGCGCCGGAGCTGTACTTCTCCCTGAGCGCTTCGAGCGTGTGTGAAAACTTCAGGTAGTCCAGGGGCCTTCCCGTCTCAGGATCGGTATCCAGAAGGGGAATGAAGACGATGCTGGATTTGAAGTTGTTCGCCACCAACTGGCCGATCTCCCCCGATCTCAGGACATTGGCTCGCACCTGCTCAGCGCTGGCAGCCGATCCATCATAGGTATCGGGGATGACCGGCCCGCCCGCCAGTCCATCTTCCGTCACTTCAGCCCAACGCGTTGCCGGAGTCCATAAGGATTTCATTCCACCGCGATCCACACCGGGGATAAAGAAGACTGTATCATTGATGGTCCTGAGTGTTTCAAGGTAGGCGGGGTCGAAGATGTCTCCCTCAAGGGTCTCTACCGCAATGGCGATGGTGTTTCCGAGGCCGACCAGCTCCGCTTTGTTCTGGATAAAGTTGGCGATATAAGGATGCTGAGTGGGGATCATCCTCTCGAAGCTGGCGTTGGGCCGCAGTTTTGTGGCCTGGAAGCTGATTACGACCGTGATCGCCGCGCACAGGACCACTACGGCGAGCCGATTGTTGAAGAAGAGACGTTCCAGGAAACTGCCCGAGTGGATATCGAAGTCTTCAAGGTTTGGCATAACCGGCTGTTGTTCAAAGGCGCTATCATGCTTCATGGACGGCCTCCATCCGGGGGCTTCGACAAACTTGCGAATTTTAGGGGGAAGGGAATCACTTTCACTCCATGAATTCCCACCAGAACGATATTGCCGTTCGCTGCCTGGGCGATGCCGCTGAATGGAAAGGGCTCATTGATGGAAAGGTGTTGAAAGTTGCGCCCCCTGTCGCGGCTCGCCAGGACATGGGGGGACAGCGTCGTCAGTACAAGAAGACCGTCACGGAGTTCCGCGGCAGCCGTGATGGAAACAGGAACGGTCGTCTCGAGTTTCTCCCACGTATGGCCATGGTCATCGGACTTGAAGGCGTTGCCGCGAAGCCCATAGACGATGAGCTCACCTCCCCTCAGGGGAAGCAAACCAAAATAGCTCCCCTCATAAGGAGTGGGCAGCGCGTTGAAGCTCTGGCCCCGATCTTCCGAACGAAGAAAAATTCCTTGCTCCCCTGCGATGCACAGGTCCCGGCCAACGGCCTGGATGCCGTAAAGGTGAAGCCCCTTGGGGTTCTCCACGTGATCCAGCCACGGCTGCCAGGATAGGCCGCCGTCTTGCGTATGGAAGATCAAATTGTAGGCTCCGACAATGAAGCCCTTCTGTTCGTCCTCGAAGTAGAGGTCAAGGAACGGCTTGTCGGCGCCGTCGCTTACCAGCCGCTCAGCAGAGGCAATTTTTGACTTCAGGCCTTCCGGTGTGTCCTGGCCGGACACGGCGTTGGCCTTTAGCTCGTCAAGGACCAACTGCGCCGCCTGCACGCCGTCGAGCTGCTTCACCCACGTCTCTCCTGCGTCGTCTGAATGAAGCACAACCCCGGAATGCCCCAACACCCAGCCCTTCAGAGGTGTTGGAAAACGCACGGCTGTGAGGGTTACGCTCACGGGAGCCTGCACCTGACGCCATGAGGCTCCGTTATCGTCCGACATAAGGATGTGTCCGCGCTCGCCAACTGCCACAATCCGTTTGCCAGCGGTAGCCACTGAAAGGAGCAAGCCTTTTTCCGCCATCTTCGTAATCATCGCGGGACGATCCTGGGGATCAGACACCCCTTGTCCGGCAGTCGCGGCCGAAGGGCCAAGAGCCGTAAGAGCTGCGCCCATCAGGATTATTAAAGATAGCCGGCGCAAGTTGATTTTCATGATTCCCTATCCTTCTGATGAGTTGAGAAGACAGGAGTCAGAATACGATACGGCAGCATAGCTGTCCTATTCTGTCTCCTGTCTATCCATTTCTAGCGAACTGCGGTGCCGGCGAGCGCATCAGGTGTAAAGAAGCTCTCGGGCCAGCGAGGTACCTCCATTTCCTGCACCGGCAATTCATTGGGGATGTTGGTACACGAAGTGGCGCCGGTCTGGAGATTGTGTATAAAAAAGGTAACGGGATAGTGAGACGGCAGATCCATGGCAAGCAGAGGAACAGATACAGTGGTGCGCCAAAGCAGGCCCTGCCCATCCCAACCATCATAGAGTATGGCGAACCAGGAATCCTCGTCGATGTACATACGGCGTTTCGCAACAACGTGCCGCTTTCCCGGGGCAAGAGTCCCCTCCACCACCCAGACCCTATGGAGCTCCCACCGGACATGATCGGGGTTAAAGGTATGCTCCCCCATGGCGTCCATATCCTTTTGCAGAAAGAACTTGTTACAGTTGTAGGGGATGTACATCTCCTTCTTTTCGAGCAGCTTCCAGTCGTAGCGGTCGAGGGCGCCGTTGAACATGAAAACTTCATCGAAGTAGTTGTGCCCGGAGGATACGAAATCCGGAGTGTCATACGCGATGGAGGGCGCCCGCCTGGTTCGGCGCTGCCCGACAAGGTACTGCCAGGCCTGGCGGCCTTTTCCATACATGTCAACCGGGTCGCGGGTAAGAATAGTTTCGCCCGCCTTGAACGGCGGGGCCGTCTGGAGCTGCCGAAAATAGAGGAACTCCCCGTTGAATTTCTCTATTGGAACATCTTTGTAGTAATACGGAAATTGAAAGAAATCCTCTGCTTCCACCGCCAATACTTTTTTGCCCTCAGGCAGCATAAGGTAATTGCGATACGGATTTCTGGTCGAAACCCCTCTGAAGGCGAGCAGGTGGTTCCACATGGCCTCGAAACCGTCCTTCACAATGGGAAAAGGTATTCCGCCGTAAGCCCCCTCGACCGACAGACCATTGTCCGTGGTCTTTGCGCGGGTAGCGTTTATGAAGATGTTGTCATAGATGTACCGGGGGAATGCCGCCGAGCGGTGAGTAGGATAGACATCGAGGCGAACTGAAGGGTATTTCTTTAGTATCACTTTTACCCCATCGGTAAGCTTATCAGCATATTTATCCATGTTCTGCCCGGTGACGGAAAATAGCGGCTTTTCCGAGGCAAAAGGATCGGGGCGCTTATCACCGGGCTTAAACCCCGGGGGCGCTGTAGTGTAACCGCCGTCCCAGGCAGGTATGGTGCCGTCGGCATTACCGGCTTTTTCCGCGCCCATGGGGGTAAGCGTGGTTTTGAGCTTGCCCGCTTCCTCCGGAGTGACTGCTGCAAACACTCCCTGAAAAAGGGCAAAGATGAAGCATATCCCGATGATCAGAATGGTAGATTTGCGTTTCATGATAAAACCTCCCCAGCTAAAAAGTGCGTTGGATGAAACAGGAAATGAAATCGCGATCTGCGAGCTTTTGGGTTTTCTCATCTCCGAAGTAGCTCGTATAGGTCAGGCCGGCATACCAGGTTTGAAGGTACGTTACCTTGATGCCCACATTCCAGTCGCCGCCCTTATCCGCACCACCACCGTTGAAGATGGGATCGACCGATGATTTGCCCTTGGGATTGTAGCCCAGGCCAATGGGTACGGTGAGGTCTACTCCTGAGAGCACCTGGTAGTAAGCCGGCTCGAACACCCCTCGAAATCCAAAGGCCTGACGATCCCTGGTGGGGTCTAGGGCATCGGAGTTTTTAGTGGTCTCCATTAGGTAGTTCCAGCCGATTTCAGCGAAGACGTTGCCTCCCTGCCAGAAACGTGTGGTTCTCAATAGATAGATTGCCGAAAGATTTGCGTGCAGGGTGTTGCCTACTGCATAAAGGGGATGGTCGTCATTGTCGGCTTTCAATCCCGGCAGCACGGTCTGAGGCGTGCTCACCAGTGGTGTATTGAACCTTCCCGACATCTCTCCGCCAAGACTGACATCTCCAACTTGAGTGCTGAAACTGGTTCCTATGAGTTGCACGTTTTCCGGATAAACCAGGTAATATTCGCCGACCTGGCCGCGTGCAAGATTGATGACGGTGGGGTCGATAATCGTCCCGTCCGGGGCGATGCCAGGTTGCAGGTATACTTGAGGCATTCGGTCGTGGAATTGATAGTAGTAGAGTCCGAGCTCCACATCGAACGCTTTGGGCTTGTAGCGTGTTGCCAACCCCCAGGTTCCCAGGTCGTCGGCATACGTATCAGGACCCCGGAACAGGGCAGGCCCCGGGTTTGGCCCGAGCAAAATCCTCTCGCCTCCCTCATCCAGTATGTCGGTAGTACTGAAGTAGCTTC
Organism: uncultured Syntrophobacteraceae bacterium; assembly: GCA_964513835.1. Taxonomy (GTDB): domain Bacteria; phylum Desulfobacterota; class Syntrophobacteria; order Syntrophobacterales; family Syntrophobacteraceae; genus JALOOX01. Next base: position 1,373 of record CAZEOY010000236.1, on the reverse strand, counting down.
CAGCCGCAGGAATTCTTGTACGTCTCGACTCGAACTGCGCGAATGTGGCGATGCTCAGGTTATCCGAAGGCTGCACCTGGGCAGAGAATTGCCCGACCGGCATGAATAGCTCTTTGGCCTGAGTTGAAGGCACACCCAGGAGCTTGATCAGATCAAGAGGGGCTTGACCGTAAGAGATCCCGTTGGTGGCAAAGAAGAGAGATTCCCCCCACAGCAAGGTGTGTCGGCCCAATCTAAAGCTTGCCGGAACATTTCCCAGCTCTCCTTTACCGAAAATGAATGCATCGAGCAGCTCAACCTCGCGCCCCATGAGATCCCTGGTATCATCGGTGAATTCATCGTGAGGGACGAAAGGATACGAGTTGACGGTGGCTGGAGAATTGTTCGCATTTCTGACGTTGTATACTTGGTCAAACCATGCGGCACCGCTGACGCGAGCGCCAAAGTTGCGATACATGATGTCCATCTCGGAAAGGAGGTCGAACCTGTTAGAAGTTAGTCCTGTATCGAAATTGCGGTCTCCATCATCCGCGTTGATATCGCTCAGCAAGGAGTTTGACCGCTCCTGTACCCTGAATGCCGCACTGTACTTAAACGTGTTATCCCAACGTACTTTCCAATCCGTTGAGCCGGTATCGATTTCAAATGCATTCGCAGTGGAAATTCCAACCATCACTACCAGCACGATAATCAATCCAACGCCAATTCTCCTTCTCAATTCATCAGTCTTCATGCAAGACTTACCGTTTAGCCGCTTCATAGCTCCTCCCTTTTCGTAGGATTTGGATCCCGTCCCTTTGGGTTCAAAGCTAGATTTGGGGCAAGCCCTGTGCCTTTTGCTTGAATCTGCCTATCTTCTTTTCCAGCTCGGGAGTATCGAGCCAAAGCTCGGGGTAGAGCTTTTCTCTGCCTGCTGTGGGATTCACCGTGCACTCCATCCAATGCGCTGTGGTCAGGTTCATATAACATTGCTGGCACCTCACGCATTTGACAATATCCTTCACGCGGCCTTCCTTGACCTTAACCGGCCAAAACGGGTCGGCAATTGACTGGCGGCCAAGGGAGATCATATCGGTCTGCCCTGATTTGATCGCATTTTCAGCGAGTTCGGGGCTGATGAAATTGGGCGTAATCACCGGAAGACCGCCGGAAGCCTCCTTGAAGCCCGGCGCCCATTTTGTGAATTCATTTTCGCCGTCAGGAGCAAATGCCGCTCCGGGGTTTTCGTAGCATCCCTGAGAGACATTGAAGAAATTGGCCCCGGCATCACGACACTTTGTTCCACCAGATGCGCGAAAAGACGTTTGACCGCTTGATTGTCAAACACCGCCACGTCGCGGCAGCAATCGAGCCACGCCGGATAGCCCGGCAGC
>CAZEOY010000235.1:0-6032 GCA_964513835.1 uncultured Syntrophobacteraceae bacterium | reverse complement strand
GGTGCATCTCTACGCCTGCTCGTTGCAGACTCAGATCTTATGTCAAATATCCAGTAAACTGCCGGAAAGACGACTCAAATGTCGGACACTGTATTGTGCTCGCCTGTACTGAGCGCACTCGGGTCCCGGAGAAAGAGATTCAAACACTCATCGAGGAGGGCGACCCTGAGGGAGCGGAGTCAAGGAAGGGTGATTGCCTCCCACCTGCTCCGCAATGAGAAGATAGACGCAAGGCGGTATTCATGTCGTTTGCTGCCGACGAACTGCAATGCACTGTACTGCGAAGCCAAGTTGAGACGTTGACTTGTGTTGCAGAGACTGTAAAGATGGCTGCTGCCGTGGAGCTGGGGGACATCGGACCAGCACTTCTGGAGACGAACGCATGGGCTCGGGACTCCATGCCGGCAGGAACCCGCGGAGTTGACCTCCAGAGAGGCAGCAGGCCACGTCACCAGCTTCCGATCGCCTTGGCTCGCCATCGGCTGTTGATCACGCCTGGACCATGAGGTTCAACCTGTGAGCGTTCCGCATGAGAAATGAGCCATCCGGGAGAGCGCCATGCGCGCCATGATTCTGGGGGCAGGCTTAGGAACCCGCCTCAGGCCGTTGACTCACGTGCGGCCCAAGCCATTGGCTCCCATAATGGGGACGACGATCCTGGATTTCTGGATTCACCGTCTTCAGTCCATGGGTTTTGGGGGCATTGCGGTGAATGCCCACCACCTGGCTTCCCAGATTTCAGCTGTCCTCCTCGATAACGATCCGCCCATTTCCATGCGCGTGTTCGAGGAGCGTGTCCTCCTTGGCACGGGCGGGGGGATTCGAAATGCTCTGGAGTACTTTGAAGGCCATGACTTCGCCGTGGTGAACGGGGATACCCTTTGCGACGCCAACCTGCGTGAGTTGATGGACCTGCACTTGAGCTCCGGTGAACCCGTTACGCTGGTCCTCCATGACTGTCCCGAGTTCAACAATGTGGCTGTCCATGGATACGACCGAATCGTGGGTTTTGGCCAGGAAGCTCGCAAGATGGCCTCGGAGCAGTGTGACATCCGGCTTCTCGCTTTCACTGGAATCCACTTCATGAACCCCAGCATTCTGGAATCGATGGAAAGAGGCGTTCCTGCTGACATTTTGTCAACCTACCGAAATCTCATCTCAGAAGGGCGGCCCGTCAAGGCCATCGTGCTCCCCAGTGTGCTCTGGCGCGAGATGGGAACCATCGAGGCGTACCGTTCGCTGCACGTCGAATGCAGTCGATGGCCGGCAGACATTTTGCCGCCCTTGAGGTCGGGGGATGACCTGGTGGTCCATCCTTCCTGCGAAGTGTCCCGTGGCGTCCGATTCGGGGGATTTGTGTCCGCAGGCAGGGGATGTCGCATGCTCAAAGGCGCGGCACTGGAAAATACGATTCTTTGGAACGATGTGGTGATCGGCGAAGGTTCTTTTTTGAGAGATTGCATTGTGACCGACGGGGTTACCCTTTCCGGGGCTTTCGTTGGAAAGGTGCTCACGACGGACTGCCCGTGAACGAAACGATGCCCCAAATTGCCGTGCCAACGCATCTCTTCGGGATCGCTCAAGAGCTGTTGGGTTCTCGCGATGAACCGCTGCGAGTCACCCGCCTTTCCGGGGATGGGTCCGACAGAAGCTTCTTTCGCCTGGAAAAGGGACTCAGCCGGGCAATTGGCCTGTGGTCTCCTCGGAAGACCATGGAGGGAGTTGACGAAAACGATTCGTATTTCCTCATTGGCAGGCATCTGCGCCAATGTGACCTCCCGGTTCCCGATCTCCTGTGGGCTGCCCCTGAGAAGGGGCTTTTCATCCTTGAAGATTTTGGTGATTTGCATCTCCAGAAATTTGCCTGCAGGCGGCGGGCGGCCATTGTGCCGCTGTACCGGGACGCCGTCAGAATTCTGGTGAGGCTCCACCAGCGGGCTTCGGAAGGTTTTCGGAGCGAATTCTGCTTTGATGCGCCGGTGTATGATCCGTCGTTCGTCCTCCAAAGAGAGCTCGAATATTTTCGAAAGGCCTTCTTGGAGGAGATGCTGGGTCTGAATGTGGCACAGGATCAAGACCTCAGGCGGGATTTCGATCGACTGGCGGCAAGAGCGGGCGTGTCGAAAGGCGTGCACGTCATCCATCGCGATTTTCAGAGCCGGAATCTCATGGTTCATAAAGGGCGTATCGGCCTGATCGACTTTCAAGGCATGCGCTTCGGTCCTCCGGCCTACGACCTGGCATCTCTGCTCATCGATCCATACGTCAACCTCCCCGAGGCCGCTCAGGGTGAGCTCATGGACTTCTACTGGCAGGCGGCTCGCCGATTTCTGGGTGTCTCGCGGAGTGAATTTCAGAGCTCCTACGTGGCTGTACGCCTGTGTCGGAACCTGCAGGCATTGGCTGCTTATGCATTTCTGGGGGTTGCCAAGGCAAAGTCTCAGTTCCTGGGTTATATTCCCGCCGCCTGGAGGCGGCTTCGTATGAGCCTGCAAATGGCAGGAGCGGACCATTACCGGTCCCTCGTTCGATACATGCGTGACCAGCGCCTTCAGGTCCTGCTCGACCAACGTCTTGGGCAAGTTTTACGTGACAATCGATGTTGAAGCTGTTATAGGCGTACGGCTTGAATCCAAAAAACACTGAAAGAAGGAGATGAAACATGGCTTCGAAAACTCAGCACACGAAGAAGGTGCGTGCTCGTAAACATAAGCCCAATAGAGTGAACTTGAAAGCTGAGCAGAAGCGGGTCGAAAAGAATTATGAAGTTCTGGGTCGCCTTGCAGAAGCCAAATAGTCTTCTCCCGCTCCGAAGATGTTCACTCAATGGCTCACCAGCGTGTCTGGATCACTTCTTTCCGGCCTGTATTCGGGAGTTTTCGGGCCGGAAAGCTCATACCTCCATCACTTTGATGAGGTTGGTGGTTCCACTGACACCCACGGGAACCCCCGCGGTGATGACCAATCTCTCCCCTGGATGGGCGACCTTCCGCTCCAGCACCAGTGCCTTGACTGCTTCAAAAATCTGATCGGTGTGTGAAACCGACGTGACCCAGTGGGGCACGACCCCCCAGCTGAGCGTCAGCTGCCTGAGGGTTTGCAGGCTCTCGGTCAGACCGAGAATGGGGCGATGAGGTCTGAACCGGGATACCAGCCGAGCCGTGCTTCCCGACGAAGTGGAAGCGACGATGGCCGCCGCGCGGAGCTCCCGGGCGAGCAGGCAGGCCGCACGGCTGATTCCGGCCGCGGTGGCCGGCAGCGAGGCTGGTGAGCTCTCCTGCATCAGGGCCGCTTCATCGATGTGCCCCTCAACCGTTCTGGCAATGCGGTCCAGCACTGAGACTGCCTGAATCGGGTAAGCGCCGATGGCCGTTTCTTCCGAGAGCATCAAGCCATCGGTGCCGTCGAGGATGGCGTTGGCCACATCCGCGGCCTCGGCCCGGGTGGGTCTTGGATTGGCCATCATGGAGGTGAGCATGTGAGTCGCCGTGATGACGGGCTTGGCCATCCGGCGGGCGGAACGAATGATCTGCTTCTGGATCATTGGCACGCTTTCGAGTGGCATCTCCACTCCCAAATCCCCCCGGGCAACCATGACGGCGTCAGCTTCGGCGATGATCTTCTCGAGCCGATCGAGGGCCTGCGGTTTTTCGATTTTGGCCACAAGCATGGGCTTTCGTTTGAGCTGGTCGAGGATCTCGAACACCGGGTCCAGATCGCTCTCATGCCGAACAAACGACAGTGCGACGAAATCCACGTGCTCCTCCAAACCCACTCGAAGGTCCGCGCGATCCTTCTCGGTCAGGGCCGGGATCTTCAGGTGGCTCGAGGGGAGATTCACTCCCTTGCGTGATTGGATGTCCCCACCCACCAGCACTTCGCAGATCAGGTGGTCGCGCTCCTTGCTCCGAACAACCAATTCCACCCTCCCATCCGCGAGAAGAATGTGGTTTCCGGTCTCAACGTCATCGACCAATCCGCCATAATTCACCGGGAGGGAACCGTGTTCGGTCTCCTCACCGGGACGGAGGGTCACTTGGTCCCCGGTGTTGAGCTGGATCACATCATGGGAGAGGATCCCCAACCGTATTTTGGGCCCTCCCAGATCCTGGAGGATCCCAACCTCCTTGCCGGCCTCCTGGGATACCTTGCGGATCAACCGAATGGTCTGCCGATGAGTTTCTCGGTCCCCATGGGAGAAATTCAGGCGCGCCACGTTCATTCCTGCATCAATGAGCTGACGAATGCTGTCGGCTGAATGGGTGGCCGGCCCGATGGTGCAGACGATCTTTGTTTTCCTGATTTTCTCCATTGGACTCATACCTCTCCTTCGAGACCCGCCCGAAAAAAAGCACGATTGGGTGAGAACATCTTCCCCGGATTCAGAATGTTCAATGGATCCAGGGCTCGCTTGATGCGCCACATCGCATCATAACCGCCTTCACCGACTTCCCAGAGAAAATACGGCGACTTGGCAATTCCCACCCCGTGCTCACCCGAAAGGGTGCCTCCGAGATCGAGCACAGTGCGGAACAGCTCCTCGACGGCTTTTTCGGCTCTGATGAGCTCCTCCGGGTTCTTGCGGTCGAGCATGATGTTGGCGTGGATGTTCCCGTCCCCCGCATGGCCGAAGCAGACGATGATGAGGTCGTGGCGACGGGCCAGTTGGCGGATGGATCGGATGAGCTGGGAGATCCGGGTACGCGGAACCGTGATATCTTCATTGATTTTATGCGGCTTGATCTGCCCGAGAGCAGGAGAGATGGCCCTTCGCCCCTTCCAGAGCGCATCGCATTCTGCAGCGGATGCCGCGACCTGAATGGCCACAGCCCCTGCTCCCTCGCAGATCGAGCAGATCACCTCGGTTTCCCGAAGGACGGCGCACTCCATCCCATCGATTTCAATCAGCAGCAAAGCTTCTGCGCTTCGGTTCAACCCCAGGTCCAGGTAGTTTTCCACCACATCGATGGCGGATCTGTCCATTAGTTCGAGGGCGGACGGCACGACACGCTGCCTGAGGATTGCACACACCGTTTCCGTAGCCTGTTCGAGGGCGGTGAATTGGGCGAGAACGGTTCGTCTGGTTTCGGGAGCGGGGATGAGGCGAAGCAGGATCTCCGTGAAGACGCCGAGAGTGCCTTCAGAGCCGACCATGAGCCGGGTCAGATCATACCCCACCACACCCTTCGCGGTTCGGGTACCCGTCCTGATAGTGGTTCCTGTGGGGAGGACAACTTCGAGTCCCATGACATAATCACGGGTGACTCCATACTTCACGGCCCTGAGACCTCCCGAGCACATGGCCACATTGCCCCCAATGGTGGAGAAGGCGGCGCTGGCCGGGTCGGGTGGATAGAAGAGTCCGCAGTCCTGTACGGCGCGTTGGAGCGTTCCGGTGACGACGCCGGGCTGCACCACGGCAATCATTTCATCGGGGTCGATTTCAAGGATGCGCTTGAATCGGGTCGTAACCAGGGCGAGCCCCTCGCCCGTGGGAACCGAGGCCCCGACCATTCCGCTTCCGGCGCCGCGCGGGACCACGGGAAATCGTTCTCGGTTGGCGAGCAGCAATAGCTCAGACACTTCTTGAGTGGATCCGGGAAACGCGACGCATCCGGGACAGGCCTGGATCCGGCTCGCATCGTAGCTGTAGCAGACCAGCTCTTCCGGACCGGATAAAACATGCTCGCTTCCTACGATGTCAATGATCTCGTTGAGGAACCTGGAATGAAGGCTCATGGCCGTTTCCCATCGTCCGGTGTTGTACTGACGCATCGAGTGGATTATGCTTACGGTGGAAGAAAATCCGACCGATGATCCATGCGACCCAATCCAACTGTCAAAGGCTGCTGAACGCTGACTTGATTCAAATGTAGAAGTATACGGTCTCTCTTTTCCTCCGCCAAGTGGGTCGGGAGGCTGATGGCCAGCAGCGCACAGGGGCCGCCGGGCGCATTCACCTGAAGTTAGGAAGATTTATGCAGGTCAAAGACGTTCGACAACGCCCCCGCATCCTGATTGTAGATGACGAG
>CAZEOY010000234.1:0-6078 GCA_964513835.1 uncultured Syntrophobacteraceae bacterium | reverse complement strand
CGAGTGGCGAAATGGACATCTTATTCAGTGGCGCTGTACTGAGCTTCGAGAACCTTTCATGGACCATCCTTTCGGTTCATATCGGTCTTCCTAATCCCGGTGCGTTTTGTGCTAAACTGTGACGGCAGTGTTTGGAGCGGCGACACGGAACGCACCGGATAAGAAGGAAGCAACCGCTATGGCATGGCATGCATGGGTGGTCGTGGCCGTTGGGCTTTTCATCGGAGAAATCTTCACCCCGGGATTCTACCTCCTCCCTTTCGGGCTGGGCTGTCTCACATCGGCGGTCTTCTCGACGGTGGGTTGGCAGCTCGAAGCGCAGATCGCGGGATTCATCGCGGGAACGCTCGTCACCTTTTTCAGCGTCCGGCCGGCCCTCATCCGTTGGGCTTACGGCTCCTCGGAGGAAGTCAAGACCAACGTCGATGCCCTTGTGAATCAGAACGGACGGGTGACGGAGACCATCGACAGCCGAACGGGCTCAGGCCGCGTGGCGGTGGGCGGCGATGACTGGAAGGCCGTGTCCTCGGAGGACGAGATCATCGAGAAGGGGGCGCACATCGAAGTGTTGAAGGTGTCCGGGGTCACGTTGACCGTCAGGCCCACGGATCGGCGCAGCTGAGTCGAGACGCAACCTCAACGAAAAGGAGGAAGATCGCATGGGAGCCGTCACGGTTGTCCTGCTGGCCGTCGCACTGTTTGTAATCATCTTTGCCATCAAGGGCTTCATGATCATCCAGCAGTCCGAGACGATGGTCATCGAGCGCCTCGGCAAGTACCACCGGACTCTCAGCTCCGGGATCAACATCCTGTGGCCCATCGTCGACAAGCCGCGCCAGATCGAATGGCGCTACACGCGCACCGATTCCGACGGCAGGACCTATGTCCGCAAAGAGAGTGTCAAACGCATCGACCTTCGCGAAACGGTCTACGACTTTCCCCGTCAGAACGTCATCACCCGGGACAACGTGGTCACCGAGATCAACGCCCTCCTCTATTTTCAGATCGTGGACCCGGTCAAGGCCGTCTACGAGATCGCCAACCTCCCCGACGCCATCGAGAAGCTGACGCAGACCACTCTGAGAAACGTCATCGGGGAGCTCGACCTGGATGAGACCCTGACGTCCCGCGACACCATCAACAGCAAGCTGCGCGCCATCCTGGATGAGGCCTCGGACAAATGGGGGGTCAAGATCAACCGGGTGGAGCTCCAGGATATCAACCCACCCCCCGAAATCCGGGATGCCATGGAAAAGCAGATGCGCGCCGAGCGGGACCGCCGGGCGGCCATCCTGGAAGCCGAAGGATCGAAGCAGGCCAAGATTCTGGAGGCGGAAGGGACCAGGGCGTCGGAGATCAATGAGGCGGAAGGGAAGAAGCAGGCCAGGATCCTGGTGGCCGAGGGAGAAGCCCAGGCCCGGATTCGCGTGGCCGAGGCGGAAGCGGAGGCCATTCGACACATCACCGAGGCCATCACATCGAGCGGCGGAGACCCCTCCCAGTACCTCATCGCCGTCCGTTACATCGAGACCTTGAAAGAAATGGTCTCCGGCCATGGAAACAAGGTGGTGTACCTGCCTTACGAGGCCAGCGCCCTGCTCGGATCTCTCGGCGGAATCCGGGATCTTTTCGATACGGGGAGTCTTCCTCCGACCCGACTGTCCCCTCCCGGGAGAAGCGGTGACGGGATCACCGTGCGGTGCGCAAAGTGCGGGCAGTCCTGGGACGTCCCCCGCGAGCCGAGCGGCCGGGACCTTGTCTGCCCCTCCTGCGGCGAGAGACATTTCAACCCGCTCGCCTGATTCTATAGCCCAGCTGGAATCGTGTTACGCCCATGGCGGGCCCCCCCAAGGCCAATACTGTTGACTCAAGGCGAAACGGTGACCGACGCGAGAAAGCCCGTGGGAGAGAGGGTTCCCACGGGCTTTCTGCTGTCGTCAAGGAAGCTCACAATCAGGACAAGGAGGGGTAAACCGTGATTCAATCTGAGACTTTTATACACCCCACGCGGAAAGTAGTTGTTACGAACCCGTGAAGATTCATTGACGAACAGGCAACAAATCCTTGCCCCACGGGATCCCTTCATGGGCTCAGGCGCATGCGAGACCAGCCTGGCCGGATGGATAGCGGCGGAACGCGGTGGCGCCCTCCCTGCCCATGTACCGCTCGAGCACCCTGGGGTCGGTCTTGTCGAGATTCACCAGGATGAGGCCATCCAGCACGTCGCTGAAATTGGGGTCCACGCTGAAAGCGAGGATCTCGCCGCCAAGCTTCATGTAGTGCTTGAGCAAAATGGGAATACCTTTCTGGTCTTTTTCAATGTCGGACACCAGTTCCGAAAGATCCTGGATGTCATGGAGCAGCGTGCAGGCCGCCTTGAGCTCTTTCCTTCCCGATGGCCTCCGCTTCATCGGATGCCTTCCCCGCACCATGCGGCTGAGCTCAGTCGGCGGATTTTTTCGGGCGTAGGCCACGATAAGCTGCCTTGAGACGGCATGGTAGCTGTTGTTGATACTGACTGGCCCGAACAGCGTTCGGTAATGCGGGTTCGCAGCCAGAAAGGCTCCGATTCCCTTCCAGAGGAGCATGAGCGACTGATAGCTCTTCTGGTATTCCGGCCGCACAAACGACCTGCCCAGTTCGATAGCGGGACCGATGCGGTCCAGGAGGTCCGTCCGGTAGTCAAAGAGCGTGCTCGTGTAGAGTCCGCACTTCCCTCGCGTTCGCAGAATCCTGTCCACCAGCCCAAGCCGGTAGCCCCCGACGACCTCCTCCTTGTCCTTGCTCCAGAGGAAGAGCTGCAGGTAATATTCATCGTAGGAGTCCAAATCGACGGATCTTCTTGTCCCTTCGCCGGCATCTCGAAAGGTGATCTCCCGGAGTCTGCCGAGCTCCTGCATCACATGGGGAATTTGGGGCGCCGTTGCAGCGAAAACGCAGAACCGACCCGATTCGACCATCAGGCACTTCGAGGGCAAATCTTCCACCTCCTGCCGCAGAATTCCGTGGGGAACCGCAGGGCCGACGGGTTCGAGGCGTGCAAAGAAGGGTCGTGGAATGAAAAGCGGCGAAGGGTGTTTTCTGGCCGCATTGCGGCTCTTGAGGAGGTAGGTTCGCATTCGCAGGTATTCGAGCAGCTCGCGGTCGCTGTCGAATTCGGCGATCTTGTCGCCGAGAATCGGCTTGCCCACCCGCATCTCGATGGTGCTGTGACACTTGTTGAAGACTTGTCGCAAAAGCATGAGCGTTCTCATGCGCGGGTGGAGAAGTCCCAGCACCTGAAAGGTCAGGCTGTTCTGTCCGCTGAAGTAGACCGGCAGCACCTGGGCGCCGGTCTTCCGAATGATGCGTGCCACGGTCTCACTCCACGGCGGATCGGTGATACAGCGCTGCCGCAGGTTGAGGTGGGAAACCTCTCCGGCAGGGAACACGCCCAGCACGCCACCGGAACGCACCCACTGCAGTGTTTCTCTAAGCGGGGCGATGTTCTTGCGGCTTGAACCCTCTGCCCCAAACGGGTCAACGTAGATGTAGGTCTCCCTCAGACCCGGCAGATCCAGATGTCTCAGGATATGATTGACCATGACCTTGATATCGGATCGAACCGAGCGTAGGAGTGCACCAAGGATGAGTCCTTCAACGGCTCCGAAAGGATGATTGGCGACCACGACCACGGGCCCTTTTCCCGGTATTCGAGCGCGGTCCAGATCCGACACCTGGTAACGGACGTTAAGGAGCCCCAGTGCGGTCTCCTCCGCACCTTGATCGTGGTCCCTCGCACTGAAGTCCCTGTAGATTTCTCTCATGCGATCCACCCTCAGGGTCCGATCGATGACCGGCCTCAGCCAGAGGGATGCCTTCTGGAGCATGGGGCTTTTCATCGGCAATTGCATCATGAGGGAGTCAACGCGTATCTCAGTGCTCTCCATATAGGTATCCTTTCACCGAAGCGTGACTTTGAGGCGGCAGGGATTTCGCCGACCGGCCGAGATCGTTCAGCGACCTGACGCAAGATCGAAACACTTCTTGGAAGAACCGTGTGTCGGTCTCGTGAAAGCTTTGTTAAGATCCAGTGAAATCTTCAAACATCAGGGGACGGATGGAGGGGGACGCAACGATCAGGGTTTTGGGACAGAGGGGATGGGTGACAGTGTCGGTTGGGACTGTCACGAACAGTTTCGAGTCTCGAGTTTCGAGTCTCACGTTGAAAACCAGCCCGGCTGTTGGCCTTTTCATGGTTTGAGGTGGCCGTTGGGGCCATGAGGTACCTCGACGATAGGTTTCAGGTCTCAGGTTGAAAACCTGCTCGGCAGTGGGCCGCAGGAGCAGGAGCGACTGCTATGGGGTTCTTGGAGTGGACGGACCAGTGATATGGGCAAAATGCGGGGAAAGAATAGGAATGCAAACGTGCCAGGCGGGATTCGGCCCAGCCGTGCGCAAGCCAGAACTCGGCTGCGGTGCGAAATCGGCTCGATGAGTGCTATTGGACAGACAGGAGTCCCAAAGACTCCAACTCCCTCAACCACTCCCGGATCTTTTGGGCAATCCTGTCCCGCAGTCTTCGAGTTTCCTCAAGTTTGTCTTCATGAGAACCCTCGAACATACCGGGGTCTTCGAAGCTCCAGTGGAGCCGCTGAGTGATTCCCGGGAAGACAGGGCATCGCTCCGCGGAAGTCTCGTCACAGACGGAGATGACGTAGTCATAAAGCTTGCCGGCCTTAAAAAGCTCGAAGACACTCTGGCCCTCCCGCTGGGAAAGATCAACCCCCCACTCCTTCATGACCTCCACCACCAGGGGATTGACCTTCCCAGGTGAAAGTCCGGCGCTGCTCACCTCAAAGCGCTCCCCACCCCATTGCTTCAGGCAACTCTCGGCCATGAGGCTTCGAGCGCTGTTGTGGACGCACACGAACAGAACCTTGATAATGGGCATATGAGCTCATCCTCCCTGTTTCTCGCTCGAATCATCAAATCAGATCCGCGATCGCACATGCGGCAGTTCCGCAGTCATGAAAGTATGACCTGCAACACCGCTCTGCAAATATCACAGGCTGTTTGCAGCCGTCCATGAACGGCTCAATGCAATAGAGTGTCGGATTGGTTTGTCAATTCCCCCATGTCCCTGCTGGGAACCAGGCGTCTCGATCTGCACGGATCCCCGCCAAAACCTTGCGGGGTTGACGCACAAGGATTACGGCCACCTGAATCTGCTGAGGACAGCATCACGCAGGCGGGTGCCCATTTTCGCCTCGTCATGCCGACGGTCTTTTAGCCGGCATCAAGGTTGTTCTGTGGATTCTGGTTTGAAAACTGCCGGAATGACGACTCAAATGTTGGACGCCTTAATTACGTTACCCTGTACTGATGACATGCACTAAGCTCCCGGGCATTCGAGCTTTCCCCTGGCCGAAATCTGATGATGGCAGGTGCCGCGCACCAGAAACTGGATGTGCTCGGCAATGTTCGTGATGTGATCCCCCATGCGCTCCATGCACTTGGCAACGAGGAGGAGATGGGAACAAGGGGCGACGGCGTGGTTGTCCTCGGTCATCAGGGTGCGCAGCGAGCAGAGAAGCTTGGTGTACAGACGGTCCATCTCGTCATCACGATGCCACACCTTTTCGGCGAGCCCGGCATCTCGCGTAAGATAGGCTCGCACCGCATCCTCGAGCATCTCCTGCGCCCACTCTCCCATGCGGATGATCGTCCCGATGGGCTCCTGCATGGGAATCTGGTTGAGGTCCCGAACCCGCTTGGCAATATTGGCCGCATAGTCCGCGATCCGCTCAAGATCGATGGATACCCTCAGGGCAGCCACGATGACTCTCAGGTCCAGGGCGACGGGCTGCCGCAGCGCCAGCATCCTGACCGTCAGGCTGTCCACTTCGTGCTCCAGGTCGTCGACCGCCTTGTCGTTTCGGACAACAGCCTCAGCCATGGCCGGATCCCTCCGGGCAATGGCCTTCATAGCGCCACCTATCTGGGAAATGACCAGTCTTCCCATCTCCTCACTGGATGCATCGAGCTTCTTGAGCTCGCCGGTAAATGAGCGAACGGTGTGCTCCGTCACCATCAGAA
>CAZEOY010000233.1:0-6085 GCA_964513835.1 uncultured Syntrophobacteraceae bacterium | reverse complement strand
AGGGTACTCCGGTCTTCGAAACCTTGAAGCAGGTTTCCGAGGCCATCGTCCCGCTGCACCTCATAGACCCCAAATCGCCAGCCTTCACGGCCGAGCATTGCGAGTCTTTGCATGACGTCATGCGGCTCGTCCACGAGTTTTCGTATACCGAAATGTTCCAGATCAGCGATGTCGTGTCGGCCGAGGAAGGGCACGCCATGAAGCTGGAGGCTCCCATCCCCCTGGATCTCCGGGTGATCGACCTGGGGGGAGGACTGGCCGACGTGCGCCCCAACGCTCGGAAAGTCAAGGTCAAGCAGATCACTTCGGCGCCGTTCAATGCGCTCCTCAAGGGCATGCTTCACAAGGACCTTTGTTACCAACGACCCCGTCCGGTCGAGTTCAAAGGCTTCCTGTCCGTCATGAGCGAGCAGATGCTGTCCAACACCTATGGCGCCGAGCGTTTCGGCGACCGGAGCTACGCCGTCATCTCCGACAAGTATCTCAATTTCAGCTCCCGGGTGGGCTATCATTACGGCATTCTGGATTCCTACTGCGGGCAGACCATCAACAAGAATTACATCACCTTTTCCTTCAAGGGCGGGGCGGCTGATGACGTGAGGCGCAACCGGAGAGCACGCGCCATTGCTCTCATCCTGAAAAAACTGGATTTCAGTGTGGAGGTGATGGGAGACCGGGTGGACGCCAAATTTCAGAAGTACCCCCAGGGGGATATCGAGGCCAAATTGGACCAGGTGGGACGCCTCCTGCTTTTCACGCGGCAGCTGGACATGCTCATGCACAGCGAGGCCAGTGTGACCGCCATCGCCCGGGCATTCCTCGTCTGCGACTATCAGCTGGAGGGAAGAACAGAGGCGAAGGCAGAGGCGGAGGGTGCCGGGGAATCACCCGTAATACCCTGAGACAAAGGGAGGATGGACGATGAATACCCGCAGGATTTGGAACGGGGGTTCGAGAGAGGAAGTTTGGGAATACCGGACGACTTGAAGCGCTGAAGCCGTCCGGTATTCCCGGGATGGAAAGGAGGCGATTGAGGGCTATGCAATTCTGAAGCCGAAGCGTGCACCTTACCGTTCACATCAGAAGAAAAATGGCGAACGAGTCACAAAGACACCCTGCCCCGGCTAATTCTTCGCCAGAATACCTTGCTGTACCCTGCGCAGACACTCGGCAACCGAGGAGTAATCCAGCGGCTTGGCCCAGCCGCCGATCCTGGCACTGACAGCCGCCGGATCCGATGCCTTCATGGAGTGGAGGGCGCGTCCCACTTCGTCTCTGAGATCTGCCGGGACGTGGGCCGCCGCGACCATGGGGAACTCCGGATAAAGTGGCGTGGAGTGGACCAATGGCAAAGTGTCGTTCATGAGGTTGATCACCCTGAAATCCTCCATCTTGACGGTTCCCGCCTCAACCATCTCTTCCAGTGTGCCGGCGATGACGGCTCCACCATCCACCGCTCCATTTAGGACAGCGTACACCACGTGCTGCACGGACTTGGTTTCGCGAACCGACTTGAAATCCCGGTCCGGATCGATTCCCTTCTCCATGAACAGCCTCTGAACGATCAACCACCCGGCAAAGGAGCTCTTGGCCCTGGTCATGAAGTCTTTACCCTTGAAATCTTCCAGGCTCTTGATGGGGCTGTCCGTCCGCACAAGGATGCTCGAGGCCACGTGCTCCATGGGTTTGCCGTTGACCAGCTTCACCATGGTGGCGATGGCCTGAGCGTTGTTCTCCCTGTTCAGATCCACGTAAATGGACGGATTGGAGAAGAAGAAGTCGACCTTGCCATCCTTGACGGCAGAGATCAGATCCTTGTCGTTGTGGGGCACGATGGTGAAAGCCCTGCCGAGCTTGGTCGACAGGTAGTCAGCCGTGTCCTTGAATTCACGAATCGCCTGGTCAGCCCCCTTGTAGGCCTGAATGCCGATCTTAAGCTCCTGTGCGGCAGCTGCGCTGGCAAAACCCAACAGCAAACCGATGACTGCACTGATAGCCAGACCCCGTTGAATCATCATCTTGAGCATGGAATCCTTCCTTTTCGTTAATGACCGCTGCAAAGTGGACGTCGAGTTCATCCTGAGATCTCCCGCCTTAGGTCGGTCTTCACCCTCGAAAACTTGATGAAATTGGCATGAAATGCAGGGAGGGGAGCTGGGACGGCCCAAGAGCCGGCGAAGACGCAACGAAGGTCCATTCCGCGTCAGAAGTGGATCCACCGGGGGGTCACCCTATCGTGGCTCCGGCGGCCCCGGGCGGAGTTGGTCCTTCGTGGTGGACCATCCTTACAGGAGCCGGACCCCTTGAGAAAGGATTGAAGGTGCGACAACGTGGAGGCGTGTCGAGATGTGGCGGTTTCAGAACCTTTTTCAGGCTACGACATCGATCCTGCTGCCGGCGGCTCCGTTTGGCTCCACCTGAGCTTGGAATGCTTGAACGCCCCTCAGCATCTGGAGAACGCCTGAGGCCATGCTCTGCCTGATATCGAGGGCTTCTTTGAAGATGGAAACCTCAGCGTGGAGAATCGCCTCAGCGGTCTCCCCATAGGTTTCGATGAGCTCCGTGACTTGCTGAGCGAGCTCCGGAGCACCCCCGTGAGCCGAAGTCGACGCACTCACAACAGGTGATTCGAGTCCCGCCCGCGAAGCGGACTGCAAATAGGAAGCACTGCCCTGTATCGCTCCGATCATTCTCCACTCTCTCCTTCTGTGTCTTTGCATCACGCCGTCTCAGGGCATTATCGGCAGGTCCCTTCAGAACCGTGAGTCCAACCGGTGCCCTCACTCACCCGTTCTTTGGCCGTGCGTCCGGAGAGCCAGGCGTGACCTTGGGACGACGGGGGCTCCATACCCCTGGTGACACATTCATGACACCGCCCAGCATTGCAGATATCAAGATCTCATGACCGGCACGGATTCAAGACTTCGGTCTGTAAGGTATGCGCAGAGTGTGATTCGGACCAGGCGAACCTGACGTACCCAGAAGTGCAGCCAGACAGCCAAATCTCAGCTTTTTCTGACCTGCACACCCTTTCCGGTCCTCCCTCTGGATCGATTCAGGACCCAATAAGGACGGCCACCTGGAGCGCAGGTGGCCGTCCGAGGTCTCGGATCCTCTGGGGGGGTTGACAGAGCGAGTAACGCCGGGCGCAAGTCCTTAACCGGTTGCTGGTTCCCAATCTCCAGCTTGGGAACCAGCCGATCCGAGCAGTCATGCGCGCCCTGTGGTACTAGTCGTCATTCTCCCCGCCGGATGAACCTGCTCGATAGACACTGACGGCAACGGTATCCGAAGAGGTCTGACCTGACCTGTCCTTGACGGTGAGCTCGAACGTCAGGCGCGCACCACTCGACCCGACCGGCGGCGCCTTGAAACTGGGGGTTGCCGTCTTGTCCTTGGACAGCTTCACGGAAGTCCCCGAAACCTGCCGCCATTGATAGGACGCGATGCCGTCGTCCGAGTCCTTGGAACCTGTCCCGGTGAGCTTCACCATGGTCCCTGAGCGTGCGGTAATGTCCTGACCCGCATTGGCCACTGGGGGCTGATTGGTCGGGACCGGCACCGGCTCGTCGGGCGGAGGTGTATATCCTCCGTCAGCCGTCAGCACAACCACGGTGCAGGTGTCGGTGTCTTGACGCCCGCCCCTGTCGGTCACCACCAGCCTGAAGCTCAGCGTTGCAGGACCATTGGGTGCCTGGAAGATGGGATTCATGGCCGCAGGGTCGGAAAGGGTGACCGAAGGGCCCTGGGTTTGCTCCCAGGTGTAGGACGCGATGCCGTCGTCCGTATCGCTCGAATAGAATCCGTCCAGATTATGGAACGTGCCGGGCAGAACGGCCACGTCCAGACCCGCATCCGCAACCGGTGGGCTGTTGTTGGCGGGAACAGGGTCCGCATTGACAGTCACGACACAGGTGTCACTCGAGCTTGCGCCGCTCCGGTCGGTCACAGTCAGTCTGAATGACAGGCTCGTCAGCGTCGTCACCTGGGGAGTTTTGAAGGAGGCCGTGGCGGAGCCGGCATTGGCGAGTGTCACAGCGGGGCCCGACGTCTGAGCCCAGGCGTAAGAGGCAATCCCGTCATCGGGATCGCTGGAGCCCTGGCCGTTGAGCGTCACGCTGCCTCCGGAACTCACCGTCAGGTCGGCTCCCGCATTGGCCACCGGGGGCTGGTTCACCGGGGCAGTGGCTCGAACCGTAACCGTACAGGTGTCTGTGGACGCCTGGTTGAAGCGGTCCCTTACGGTAAGCTGAAAGGTGAGCACCGTCTGGCTGGAGACGCTGGGGGCGGTGAAGGTCGCCCTGCTCGTGGTGGCATTGGAGAGACTCACACCCGGACCGCCCGTCTGAGCCCATGCGTAAGAGGCGATGCCGTCGTCGGCATCCGTCGAGCTGGAGCCGTTCAGGGTTATCCCGACGCCGGCATTGACCGTCTGGTCGGCTCCGGCATTGGCTATGGGGGGTTGATTGCTGAACGAGTGGCACTTTGAGCAGTCAAGACCACGGCTTACCTTGGCCTGGGCGTCGGAGACGCTAAGACCCACAACGAGCAACGCAAGCGCAAATAGGGTGGCAATCCTTTTCATTTCACATCCTCAACTATCGGAACCATTGGCCGGCTCCCATGGGACCGGGAGGCCATGATCATTTGCAGGCACCCGCATGCAGTACGACGGCTTTCCCTTCCGGCCGCATGATGTGTACCGCACAGGAAAGACAGGGATCGAAAGAGTGGATGACGCGCAGAGCCTCCACCGGCCGCTCCGGATCGGTGACGGGGGTTCCGATCAGCGCCTGCTCCATGGGGCCGTTCTGCCTTCGTGAATCCTTGGGGGAAGCGTTCCAGCAGGTGGGAGTGATGACCTGATAGTTGGAGACTTTTCCCTTGCTGACGCGCACCCAGTGCCCCAAGGCTCCCCGGGGGGCTTCCGTCAGTCCGATGCCGCTCCCGCTGGATGGATTGGAGTAATCGCCATAGACGGGCCCGTCCATGTTCTGTTCGAGCTGGTTCAGCCAGTCTTTCATGGCCTCGGCGACGAGCCTCGTTTCATAGGCGCGGGCCAGGTGACGGTCCATCACGGAGATGCCTCCGGAGTAATGGTTGCTGACAACCATACGCGCCAGGGGACCGGCTTCGAAGGGGGCGTTGTTGTATCGAGGCGCCTTGAGCCAGGAATAGGCATTCGTTTTGGTGTCGGGGTCCACGGGTTTGGTCACACCGCTTGCAGGCGGCAGGGCCTTGGTACCACTGTACCAGGAATAGGCCACGTGCTCAGTGATTCGCCGGATATCCAAGGCCTGGCTCGAACCGCCCGTGTAGATGCCCCGGGACAGGAGCTTCTGGCTCCCGGCATCGTTGAGATCGAAGACACCGAAAGAAAGCAGGTTTCCGCTTCCCTGACCGATCTCCTTGTAGTCGGAGTAAAGATTCCCCACAGCCTCCACATCGGGAATGTAGGTCTTGTTGATGAAATTCAGGAGATTCAGCAAATGGGACCGGAATGCGCCGATGCGGGCAGCGGTGGGAACCGAGGTGGAGCCACCGGCGATGTAGTTGGCGGGCATGGGCAGCTTTCCCCCGAAAATGGCTCCCATCTGGTGGGCGAGTCTTCGCATCTCCACAGCCTTGGGGATGTGCGCTGCCACCTTGTCGAGGGAGGGATCCGATCGGAAATCAAGCGTTACTCCGTTCAGCTCGCTCGTTCCGTTTTTCTTGTCCGTCGGATTCCAGGCCGGCGTCCAGGGTGCCGAGTTGGGAGCATTCACAAAATCCAGGGCTGCCAGCAGGTAGAAATGAAGAATGTGGGACTGGATGTAATTGGCCCCCAGCACCAGGTTTCGGATGATCCTTCCATTGGCGGGAGCCGTTCTTCCAGCCGCTGAATCGAGGGCCAGAGCGGCCGCCATGCCGTGGGAAACGGGGCAGACCCCACAGATCCTTTCCGTAATGGCGGGCGAGTCCTTGGGATCTCTCCCCTTTAGAATGGTCTCGAACCCGCGAAAGAGAGTTCCCGTGCACCTGGCATCCACGATTTGGGTGCTTCCATTGACCGTATCAATGGTCACCTCGACCTTCATATGTCCTT
>CAZEOY010000232.1:5528-6089 GCA_964513835.1 uncultured Syntrophobacteraceae bacterium | reverse complement strand
CGCATCGGGAAAACCCTGACTGAGAATTTTGAGGTCAGCGTCCCAATCGAAGGGGAATCCCAGGGCCACGAGGGCCTGGAACATGGGGCCCACCGCCACGAGATTGGATACGACATTCGTGGCGCCGGTCACCTCCTGCATGATGCCGTCCATGTCCACACTGATAACCCTTGCCGTCACCATGGCCACCAGCTTCTCGAGTTGACGGACCTGGTCGGGGCTGAGCTCGGCGGGAGGTCGGGCCCAAACAGAGGCTGCGATGCGCTGCCTCAAACCCTGAAGCGTCACGATACCCTCGGGCGAATCCGAGGAGCCTTGAACCATGCCGGCAGAAGAATCAGTGGACGGGCCGGTGCACGCCATTCTCTCTTCGCGCAGCGGCACGACCAGACGACGGATATCATCGGGCACCTGCTCCATGAGATCCCGCCACAACGTCTCGCCCGGCAAAGTCTGATTGACGATCAAAAAACCGCCTGCGCGCAGCTGTCCGAAAAACAGGTCCGGCTGCCGCTTCATCTCTTCGAAGTTCGTCACGCCGAGAACCGCCACCGGTAGGCT
>CAZEOY010000232.1:0-5518 GCA_964513835.1 uncultured Syntrophobacteraceae bacterium | reverse complement strand
CATCGCGTCCTTGCGCTGCAGCGGCCTGGAATCCACGAAGGTGGCCGAAAGCACAGGTGTGCCCCGCTTGGATGACCCGAACTGCCAGGCCATTCCGGCCCAAGCACCTTTGGCGGTAAAGAAATTTGCGAAGATCCGGTTGATGGCAATACCCCGGTCCCCCGCAAGACTGGCCACACCCACCGCAAAAGGACCGAACTCCGCGATGCGACGGCGCAATTCGGCACGCTCACGTGCCGCGGTCACGGCATGGCTCACCCTGACGAGCCCTCCCGTCTCGAGAAATTCCTTCCGGAGCTGAAGCGATAGCCGATGTTGCTGCAGTTCGGTGTATTCCCCCAGCAACCGTTCTTCAAGAATTCGATCCAGGAGCTCGGTGAGCTGCTGGCGTTTCGCTGCCGCCGCGCTTGGTGCTGACACGTCTTCTCGACGGAATAACTCCTGCTCAACGGGATCCTCAGCGTTCAAAGGTCCCGCCGCAGCCTTAAGCTTGCGCACTTGCTGCCCGAGCTCTTTGTGCAGGGCATCGATCCGGGACAGGATCTCCTGAACCGCTCCGTCAAGCGAGCTCAGCTCGCCCGTTAGAGGGTCCAGGAGCTGTTCCAGCCGCTCGGCCGCCTGGGCATACCGGGTCAGATGTCCGTCTTCCTCTGCAAGTACTCGGTCACGAGTGGTGGTATAGCGCTGCAATTCGTCGGAACCGAGCAGTCGCCGCACCATTTCGTGTTCGAGTGCCGCCGCGAGCTGAGGTTTCCAATCCCCCTCACCATTGAAAAGGATGCTGTAGGGGAACTGTTCGAGCCGATGGCGATAGTGAAGCCGTGAGGCCTTGAGCTCCTCCAGAAACGCCCTCACCTTTTCTTCCGCCTGTCGAATGAGGTGCGTTTCGAGATCGATCTGCCAGTTCATCTGATCCCGATAGCTTTCCAGCTGAGCGATGAGGAAGTGGGCGGCCAGGTTGCGCGCCTCGGTGCGCCCCGTTTGAGGATTTCGCCGCAGGAGAGCTTTGTATCGGGGATCACGCTCGAGCCAGGAAAGAATCGGCTTGGGAACTCGTCGCCACTCTTCCCAGGGTTTTCCGCGGTCCTCCGGGTGGTACGGGCCCACACGTTTGCGAAAACGCCCCACAAACACGAGCTCGGGGAGCATACCCGCATGAGCCATCACCTCGGCGAGATCGTCGGGGTCCTCCCCGAAAAATTTGCCCGTTTCCGGGCACGGGGTCACATCCCATCGAATGCCGGACTGCCCCAGCTGGTCCGCCCGAAGCCAGAACTCCTGCATTGCCACTCGATTCGCACTATGCCCGCAGCCCACGAGAATGTTGGGAAACTCGGCCGCCAGATTGATGAGACTCCACTGAACGTTCTGATTTCCGAGGAGAAACTTCCCAATGGGAGTGGTGAGTGTTCCCATGCCGAGGAGCGAAGTGGCCGAGCTTTCTCCGCCGGTATTCGAATAAACCTGGGTGTCTGTAATGACGATGAAGTGCAGTACATTGGGGTGCCGACGCCGAATGAGCGTTGATTGCTGGCGCAGCGCATTGAGCCACGCCGGAAGCCCGATGACCGCCCCGCCGTCGCCCCCCTGGCTGACCACATAGCGACGCGACTTGGGAAGGTGGCCCCGGCGTACGGAATGGTCCTGAGCCATGGTGATGGCCTCGCCGAGCGCAAATCCGCCCCCGAAAACCGTGCGGCCTCCCGGCACCTTCTGAGCCACTTCTCCAACCTTGTTCAAGGTTTCAGACATGCAGCCCGTCTCCAGGGTAAGCGACACCTGCGGCACTTCCCCTCGCGCCAGACTCATGGCGATGGCCATGGTTGCCGGGATTGCCAGCACCTGCACCTCCGCACAACTGGGGCAGGCCGTGTGACCGCTGGCAAGGGCCATGTTGCGGTAGCGCGCATGGATGAGGCGGTGATGTCGCGGAATGTCGCCAATGAGGTTTTGGGCAAACCTGGCCTCCGCTTCCATGAGCTGGGGGTGCTTCAAAAAGATGGACTGAAGATCCTCATTCAGCTCTCCCACCAGTGGACTCCGGCCCATGTGCAAGGCCTGTATCACATGAGGGGCCAGGATGTGGGCTCTGCGGCCCGTTTCATCCAGAACGCGCTGCTGCAGGGCGGAGGGCAACTCCTCCTCACGAGACGCCAGGAACAAATCCACTTCACGAGCCTCCCACAGATCGAGCAGCGAGGCGCGACGGTACCAGCCCAGTGAGTCGAACAGACGTGCCGCATCGCTCGTGGCCGCTCCGTCCACCGACGCGGCGGGACTCTGCCAGTCGAGCACAGCCGCGACCTGCAGTCCTTTTCCCAGCGCCGAAGCGGCAAGATCCTCCTCGATGCGCCCGGTCTCAGTCTGGAGGACCAGAGCCGCCCGAACCTGCTCGCGGACCAGCACCCGCGTGCCATCCTCTCCCCCGTCTCCAAACACGCTCACCGTCAGTGGGCGTCTCTCGTCACTCGGACCCTTGCTCTTTTCGAATATCAGCCGGATCTGGCACTTGATGCCTCCGGGAAGCTCCCGGTTCGGGAGGTGCTCGAGAACCTCTTCCTGGCTGTAGCAGAATCCATTGGAACCACTTTGACGGACGTTCGCCAGATATTGCAGAAAACCGTCCGCCATCTCCCCGTAGAGTGCGATGCTGCTCCCACCCTCGTGAATCCGGACCGGCAGGTTGCCCAGGCCCGCCGCAGCCTGTTTAGGATGGGCCTGGAGCAGGGCACACCGCTTCCTGCATAGCCCGCAGTTGGTGCAGTAGTCTTCCGCCGGCCCAAGGAGGCGAGGTCCCTCCTGGCTCACCATGGCCACCATCTCACTGCAGCTCGTGACGCAGCGAAGGCAATGGTTACAAAGGCGATGATCCACGAGAACACGACGGGAAAGATACTTTTGCAGCCGCTCGGTACTGTGCCGCTGGACGATGGACGGTGCGCCCAGGACCTGGAAGTCACCCGTGTCATCCAGTCGGGCGGGATCTCCTCCCTGCTCCAGCAGGTTATGAATTCCAAGTGTGAACAGCAGCCACAAATCCATCGAACTGTGTTCCGGAGCCTCCATCACATGATAGTTGCCCCGATGGTCCGCCAAGATCGTACAGACCGGGACGAAGGAGCGCTGCTCCCCCGCCCGCCGGCATGCCAGCAAAAGCGTCCTCCCCGATGTCTTTTCCGCCTCCAAAAGTGTCCTCCATGGGTCTGTGGCAAACCGGAAGCGAAAGTCCTTGGCATACTGGGCTCCAAGTAATCCGACTTGAAATCCTGGACCAGCGGGTTCGAATTGGACAAGCCGATAGAGACGCCCGTTTAGTCCAGCCAGCGTGCAGGCTGTCGAACGTTCCTCCTGGATGCGCCAGCTATCAACGGATCTCTCCAGCAGCGAGGCAACCCTTTCGAGCATCTCCTCGGAAGGTCCAGCTTGTGAGCAATGGGACAGCGACGCCATGATGAATCCCTCTTTCTGTTGTAGGCAAAAATTACAGACTTTTGGTTTCGATCCGGGGGTCGAAGTCCGCCCCTGAATGCTCAGGACCGGATCCGTCCCTCATGAGCCGATCCGAAGCAGAATGGGGCGGCGGCAACGCATTGGTATACTTCAGGAAGAGAACAATAGAAGGCTTCCCGGGTTCAGGTCGAGCAGGCCGTGAGGAGATATCTCATCCAACGCGAAGCAACAGCTCATAATTACAATTGCGCGTTGCTATTAGAAAAAGTGATTTCTCGCCTTCCGGTCAAGAAAAATAATTTCACAAAGTAAGAAGCCGGACCATTCCTTGTGTCAGCTGATAGCTTTTCGCTCATGATCTTTTTAAGACCTTCCGCCAAATGCCGATAACATGGCATCGGTTGTTGACTATGAATGAGAAATCAAGGCAGGAGAAAATGATGAAACTGGAGCAGCTTTATCACAAATGCGGTCATTCCATCATTCTGGTGAAGAAATCGGTCGGTCCGGCCGCTGAAGCATTCTTCATA
This sequence comes from uncultured Syntrophobacteraceae bacterium, assembly GCA_964513835.1. GTDB lineage: Bacteria > Desulfobacterota > Syntrophobacteria > Syntrophobacterales > Syntrophobacteraceae > JALOOX01. The sequence continues at coordinate 1,538 of CAZEOY010000232.1, read as the reverse complement.
GATGGAGCCAACCCCTTCCTGGAGGGTAAAAGCGGAGCCAGGAGCCCTAACGTGGTCAGCAAGTGCCCGGCCTGCAGCGGATTTCTCAAGATAGAGAAACTGCTCTCCACCAAGCCCGAAGTCAGCGATGAGAGGGTTCCAACCGGCTACATCCCCGCCAAGTTCTCAGCGGGAGCGTGAATCAACATCCGACCAAGGAACCGGGGGACATGTTCCGACCATTTGACTCGATGCCGGCTCCTCTCCCCCTTCCAGTGGTGACCCTGCGTTTCCCCGAAGTGGATTGTGAACCATTGCAGCTGCGTTTGTACTGAGTCCGGGTCTTTCAGAAGAAACCGACATCGCCGAGCCGTGTCGTGATTCAGGCAAAGCATATTCTTGAGGAATCAAGAGGCATTGAGAAACCGCCGCCTCGGGAAGGCACCGTCAACGGGTGCCGACCCAAAGCAGCGGACTTTCGGGGAGGGTCCGGGGAATATGCGATGACTTCCGTCGTGATGAGCTAGTTCTTGAGGCTGAGTGTCAGCTCCACCCGGGTGGTCTTCCCGCCCTGGGCGGCTGGAAACCTCCATCGGGCAGCCAACCGTTCGAGGCACTTCTTTCGGCCTTCCGACGCATCGCGAGGCGACACGATTCGGAAGTTCTTCACAGTGCCATCCATACGGATTTCCCATGCCAGCACGAATATTCCCGGCAAGTTTGACGAAACTTGGCCATCAAGGCAATTGCGGATTCCCTCCAGCTGCCGCTCGATTTCCCGCCGAACATCGTCATTGGTCAACACCCCCTCGACCTTCAGGGAGTCAACCGTGATGGACAGTCCTGCCTCCTTCTCATGGGATTCCTTCTGCTGCAGTTCTCTCCCGCCAGAGGGCCGTCCCGCGCCCCTGGCCGTTTCTCCCGCCGTCCTTTCGCGGTAATTGGGGGCAGGTGACATGCGCATGGACTTGGACATCATGGGCTGGATGGCTTGCCCGACGGCATAATCAGAGACTCCTTCGGGAAGAGGCAGCGGCTGCTTGACCGTGGTCACATCCCCACCCTTGCGCCGCACCTCGGAATCGATGGCCACAAAAGAGGTGTAAGCCGTCAGCAGGTTATATCGGAGGCCGAGGTCCGTGATCTGGCGTACCCTCTCCTCGTCAGGTCGCAGCCCGTTGTAATCCGACAGCTGCGCGATCCGCGACCGCGCCCAGAGGTAGCGAAGGGCCGAATTCTCGGGGAATGGCCTGTAATCCGCGACTCCGAGGGTCTCGGCAAAGTCGCGATTCCCGCTCCGTCCGGTCACCTTGATCGTCCCGGCGGCTTTCCCCTTCCATTTCCCGTGGAGCAGGATCGGACGCTCGGCGAAGAGGTCGTGGACCTTCGGAGGCTCGACATCGTAGGCTTCAAAGTCAAAGAAATTCACCCGAACCTTCGTGAGCACCGGCGACTGGATGTACTGACGCAGCTTTTCGGCCTTGGCCGGCGCCTCATCAGCCTTGGTGACCACGAAGGGTTCTCCTGCACCCGCGCGGGCCATGCCCTCGATGAGATGC
>CAZEOY010000231.1:1874-6128 GCA_964513835.1 uncultured Syntrophobacteraceae bacterium | reverse complement strand
CGATGCGGGCGATGAGGTAGATCCCTTTCGCCTTCAGTTCGGAGAGGAGCCCCTTGATGTCCTTGACGGTGATCACCTTCTGAGCCCCGATCTCAGCGGCCAGCGGCACATCGATCTTGAAAGGGATCAGACCCCTGTCCCCCAGGACGTCGATGACCAGCGCGTTCAGATTGTTCTGCTCAATAATTTCAAGCGCATGCTTGCGAAGAACCGAACTGCCGATTCCGTATACCGAGAGATACAGCCCCTTGACCTTAAATGGAGTCATGGGGATTTCCGCCACAATCCCATCCAGTTCCGCCGTCGGCAAATCCACGCGCTTGAATCCCGCGGCCCGGAACTTGATAAGATCTCCAGATCCCTCGAGCTTGAACGATCCGTTCGCATCGGTGCGCACGGCCCGATCTCCCAGCGTTGCAACTGCGCCTGCAACAACGTTTCCCGTGGCCGCGTCGATGACTCGGCCGCTGCAAGCCGCATGTACTGAGGAAGCGATCAACGCGAGGGCGACGAAAACGAGCGGGAACATCCTTAATCTCTTCATGAGCACCTCTCTTCAGGGGGAGCGCAAGCCCGGATGGTGGATCTCTGCCGTTGATTGTCCATTACCTGGTTCAAGTCATGGATGGTTCAGTAGGCCGCGGGCCCCTTGCCTGCCCATCGGCCGGTGACGACGGCCTCGAATCCTTTCACACCATCCCCGTTCACCATCAGGTAGCGGGGCAGAGCCATGACGGCCTCGGATCGGCTCGCATGCCGGCGTTCGATACTGAAGGCCGCGCGATAGCCCGCCCTGGCCGCCTCATTTTCCAGTTCCTCGTCAAAAATGCCGAAGGGCCACGCAAGGAGATCGACCCGGCCGCCAAATCTCTTTTCCAGCGAGTTCCTGGACTTCTGCAGTTGGCTTTCGACCAGGCTCCGGTAGGCTTCGGGTGAAAGCCTGGCCTTCTCCTTCTTGAAGTTGGGATGCCAGAAGGAGTGGGACTGGATCCTGAACAAGCCGGTCTCCTCCAGCGCCTTCAACTGTTCCCAGGTCATGGCGTAGGAGGCGTTGGAAATGGCTGAGGGGTAGATGAAGAGCGTTACGGGAATCTTGTTGCGTTGAACGACGGGCAGCATTTCGGTGTAAACCGACTTGTGGCCGTCGTCGGCTGTGATCACCACGGATCGGGGCGGAGGGACCGGTCCCTGTCCGGTGAGGGAGTCGACCAGGGTCTCCAGTGGAATGACTGTGTAATCATGGGCCTTGAGCCATTCCATCTGTGACTCAAAGACCGATGTCTTGACGGTCATGGAATCGGCAACGGCGGAGCCAAACCGGTGATAGACGAGGATCGGAACTCCTGCGCTCTCTTTGGCGCTGGATGAAGCAGCGGTCGAAGGGCAGAGGATGACCAGCGCCAGAAGAAGGGCAAGACGGCCATACCGGGCCATGGTGTGTTCCTTTCCTGCAGGTGATGTGAACATGTGCATGCCCGGTGACGCTCCACCGTTAGTCTGCAAGTCCGGGGTAGCCGGTCGTGCATTCGAGAGGTTGTCTCGAGCTCCGTGCGAAATCCCCGTGGCCTCGATACTGCCAGAGCTTATAGCATCGATGGGAAAAGCGTCAAAGAACGTTCTTTGTGCGGCGTGTGGGAAATCATCTCGACTTTTAAGAGGTATTACAGTAAGCTACGAAAATTCTGGTCGAAGACCGACGAACAAAAGAGAGGATGGAGAATATGGATTCTATTTCTCGGCAGGAGGAGATCGTTAATTCCCATCTCGCTCGGAATGATACTCAAGCCGCCGTCAAGCTGCTCTTCGAGATGATCGTTCAGTGTGCCAAGAATAAAGACTTTGCCAAAGCCGAGGCCCTGAGAGCCAGGCTCATCGAAGTCGATGATCTGGCATTGACGGAAATCATCAAATCAGCGGAGATCATCGAGGAAGGAAAGAGCCAGGCCGTCGATGCGGAGCATCTCACTGTCTGGGGGAATCTGTACGGCCGTCTCAGCCCGGAGGAAAGCACGGCCTTCTACCATTCCCTCAAGCACGAGGTCCATGGGGCCATGCAAAGCATCTTCAACCAGGGTGAGCAGCATTCGAGACTCTACCTGGTGAACCGGGGTGAGCTGGCCCTGCTCTGGCGCGAGGGCCCCCGGGAGACAGTTCTCAGGAGGATCGGCCCCGGCGAGACGGTTGCGGCGGACGGTTTCTTCTCGGAGAGTGTCTGCACCGTCTCCTTGATGACCCTCTCACGATCTGAACTGGCTTACGTGGACAGGGATTCTCTTCTCGCGTGGGAGAAAGATTTACCGGCCATGGAGGACAAGCTGCGGGATTTTTGCCTGGTTACCCAGGACACGCCATCCCTCATCAAGGAACGCGGAGTGGACCGGCGGGACCATACTCGGAAGATGATCAGTGGGAACGCCGCCGTTCAGCTGTTCAGCGGATCGTGGCAGCCTGTGGCCAAGCCCTTTAGAGGCGACGTGGCGGACATATCCCGTGGGGGCGTCGCCTTCGTGGTGAACATCAAAGACCGCAAGACGGCACGCGCGCTGCTGGGCCGCAATGTAGGTTTTACGGTCACCATTCCCGGCGTCCGGCCCAAGGTGAAATTGACCAAAAAAGGGTACATTGTCGCCATCTCACACATCCCCTTCGAAGGCTATTGCCTGCATGTCAGGTTCGACACGCTCCTCAACGCAGATGAAATGGAGGAGATCCGGGTCCTTCCCGATCGAGAACGGCCGGCCCTCTAGTACAGTCGGGCGCAAATGACTGCCCAGATCACCTGGCTCCCGAGCAAGAGAGCAATCGGTCAGAGAATTGCGGCCGGCCCTCCAGTTCTTGATTGCAATGTATAAGACGATCTCTGTATTTTCTCGATTCCGATCTGACCGATTGGCGCGCATGCCTGCCGCGAATGGTTGATTTGATCTGCCCCCGGATGCTCAGGGAATGCAGAGGCTCGCATCTCGATGGTTCCTTTGTGTTCGTGGAATCCCTGCGTGAGGATAAAAAGAGCAGGATTCAGCTCCAGGACCGGTGATTTCCGGTTATTTGCTCAAAAGGGGCTGCCGGTGGCATAATGAGCCTGATCTGAGCGAAGGTCGCGCCATGGGCCGGGGGTGCGAGCCCATGAGCTCTCCTGGATGATCTGATTTGAGAGTTTGTTGAGGAGAGGATCCGATGCAAGACGCTCCAAAGTCATACAAACTGCTGGTTGCAGGGCGGTGGGTCGAGGCCGGTTCGGCCATGCCCGTCCTGGACAAGTACACGGGTGAAGTCATCGGCACGGTCCCCGTGGCAGGTCAGGACACGGTGGAGAAGGCCGTGGAAGGCGCCCGCACGGCATTCCCCGCCTTTTCCAGGACCCCCGCGCACCGAAGGGCAGCCATCCTGTCCAAAACGGTCCAAATTCTCGATCGCCGCAGGGAAGAAATTGCATCGCTCATCTGCCGGGAGGCGGGCAAGGCGTGGAAGTATTCCCTGGGCGAGGTTTCCCGCGGCATGGAGACCTTCCAGTTTTCGGCCGAGGAAGCCAAACGAATCCATGGCGAGACGGTGCCCCTCGATGCGAGTCCCACCGGTGAGGGCAGGCTCGGCTTCTATCTGCGGAGCCCTGTGGGGGTGGTGGCGGCCATCACGCCATTCAATTTTCCTTTGAACCTTGTGGCCCACAAGGTGGGGCCCGCCCTGGCGGCGGGAAACTGCGTGGTGCTCAAACCGGCCTCCACGACGCCGCTCACGGCCATCTGCCTGGCTGAAATCCTGGAGGAGGCGGGATTGCCGCCGGGGGTCTTCAATGTTGTGGCAGGGCCGGGCGACACGACGGGAGACTGCCTGGTGACGAGCCCGGCGGTCAACAAAGTGTCTTTTACGGGCAGCCCACCCGTGGGGGAAGCCATTATTCGAAAGGCGGGGCTCAAGAAGGTCACCCTGGAGCTCGGGAACAATTCGGGGACCATCATCGAGCCTGATGCAGACCTGGACGATGCGGTTCCGCGCTGTGTGATGAGCGCTTTTGCCAATTCGGGTCAGGTTTGCATTTCGCTCCAGCGGTTGTACGTGCACAAGGCCATTTCCTCAGAGTTTACCCCGCGCTTCCTGGAGGCGACGGCCGAGCTCGTGGTGGGGAATCCCCTGGATCGGAACTGCGACGTGGGTCCCATGATCGCCGAAAGCGAGGCCGTCCGCGCGGAGGAATGGGTGAAGGAGGCCGTGGCCGAAGGAGCGCGGGTGCTCATGGGCGGGAAGCGTGAGGGG
>CAZEOY010000231.1:0-1864 GCA_964513835.1 uncultured Syntrophobacteraceae bacterium | reverse complement strand
GTGTTCCACCCGACGGTCCTCACCGACGTTCGGCCCGAGATGAAGGTCATGTGCATCGAAGCCTTCGCTCCCCTCGTTTCCATTTATGAGTACGAGCGATTCGAGGATGCAGTCCGGATGGTGGAGGAATCTCCCTATGGGCTCCAGGCCGGCATTTACACCCGGGACATGCGAACGGCTCTCTACGCCGTCGATCGGATCAATGTCGGCGGAATCATGATCAACGACACATCCATCTTCCGTGTCGACCACATGCCGTATGGGGGAAACAAGATGAGCGGCCTGGGACGCGAAGGAGTGCGATTTGCCGTTGAAGAAATGACCAACCTCAAAATGGTTGTCATCAGGCCTTGATTAACTGCGGGAAGAAAGGGTATCACCTCCGGAATGCCGGTACTGGAATGTTTTGACAGGCGATCGGGCGCGACGGCGGTGCTCAAACAGGGCGGATGTCGTCTCCCCGCGCCACTCATCAAAGGTATAGGATGCCATGTACAGGATAGAATACGACGGCGACGATATGGTCATTCGCTTCAACAGGGACCTGGCGGATAGTGGGATGCTCTCCAAGTTCCTGAGCCACATCAACCTCCAGGCCATGTGCAAGAAGAGCTCTTTCGGCGATGTGGTCAAGCGCATCCAGAAATACAGCAGGCTCTCCAGCCTTCCGGCCGGTGTGGCAATGCTCCGGGATCCCGCCTTGAACAAAGGGACGGCCTTCACGGAGGAAGAGCGGGAGTTCCTCGGTCTTCGAGGACTGCTGCCGCCGCGGGCGCACACCATCGAAGAGCAGGAGCTCCGGGTGCTCGAAAACCTGAGGCGCAAGCCCAACGACCTGGAGAAGTACATCTTCCTGATCAGCCTCCAGGATCGCAACAAGACGCTCTTCTATCGGGTTCTCCTGGACAACATCGAGGAGTTGATGCCCATCGTCTATACGCCCACGGTGGGGCAGGCCTGCCTGGAATACGGCCACATCTTCCGTCGGCCCCGGGGCATCTATATTTCGGCCCGAGATCGGGGGCAGGTGGGCGATCTCCTGCGCAACTGGCCGTACAAGGATATCCGCATCATCGTCATCACGGATGGGGAGCGGATTCTCGGCCTTGGCGATCTCGGCGCGGACGGAATGGGCATTCCCGTTGGGAAGCTCGCCCTTTACACGGCATGCGCCGGCATCCATCCGTCTCTCACTCTCCCCGTGGCCCTGGATGTGGGGACGGAAAACGAGCAGCTACTGAGCGACCCGCTCTACATCGGCCTCAGGCAGCGGCGCGTGAGAGGGGAGCCGTATGACGAGCTCGTCGAGGAGTTCGTCATGTCTGTCCAGGAGGTCTTTCCGGGAGCCCTGATCCAGTTCGAGGATTTTGCCAACCGGAATGCGTTCCGATTTCTGCAGCATTACCGGGATCAGGTCTGCTGTTTCAACGACGACATCCAGGGGACGGCGTCCGTCACGCTGGCCGGTCTCTATTCGGCCATGCGAATGACCGGCGGGAGACTCAGGGACCAGAAAGTGCTCTTCATGGGAGCTGGCGAAGCGGGCATAGGAACGGGTGATCTCACGGTCTCGGCCCTGGTGGCCGAAGGGCTGTCCCTGGAGGAAGCGCGCCAGAGGTGCTGGTTCATGGATTCCAAGGGGCTGGTGGTCGGAAGCCGTACGGATCTCAAGAGCCACAAGCTGCACTTCGCCCACGACCACGAATTCATTCCGGATCTGCTCCAGGCTGTGCGGGTGCTCAAACCCACGGCCCTCATCGGAGTCTCCGGGAAGGCCAGGGTTTTTACCCAGACGGTGCTCGAGGCCATGTCGGCCATCAATGAGAGGCCTATTGTGTTCTCGCTCTCCAACCCGACTTCCAAT
>CAZEOY010000230.1:0-6138 GCA_964513835.1 uncultured Syntrophobacteraceae bacterium | reverse complement strand
GAAAGGCGAGAGAGACATCCCTGCGTCGGGGATTGAGAAGGAAATCGATCATCTTCTCTCCCTGGATGTGGTGACTCCGGCAGACATGGCCGCTGCTCTCCAAGGGCTCCGGAGGGCGATTGCCGATCGTCAGCGAGCCGAAGAGGAGCTTCTGGAAAGGGAGGCACGGCTGGTAAGCATCTTTCGGGCTGCCCCTGTCGGCATAGGGTTGGTCGTCGATCGAGTCATCATGGACGCCAATGAGCGGCTCTGTGAAATGCTCGGGTATGAACCGGGAGATCTTCTGGGAAAGAGCGCGAGAATTCTATACGATTCCGATGAAGAATATGAGTTCGTCGGGCGTGAAAAGTATGCTCAGATTGGCGAGCACGGGACCGGAACCGTCGAGACGCGTTGGAAGCGAAAGGACGGCCGCCTCATCGATATCATCTTGAGCTCAACCCCCCTTGACGTGACGAATTGGTCGGCGGGAGTCACTTTCACCGCCCTCGACATCACGGGGCGCAAGCGGGCGGAAGAGGAGCGCCTGAATCTGGAGCGGAGGCTGCTCCATTCACAGAAGCTCGAAAGCCTGGGGGTTCTCGCTGGAGGCATCGCTCACGACTTCAACAACCTGCTCATGGTGATCCTGGGAAACCTGGATCTGGCGCTCCAGGATTTGTCTCCAGGATCCTCGGTGCGCACGGTGCTCGAGAACGCCGTCCAGGCCACGCTTCGGGCGACGGACCTCACACGGCAGATGCTGGCTTATTCGGGAAAGGGCCAGTTCGTGATATCGCGTGTGGAACTGAACGACGTGGTCCTTGAAAATGCTGAGCTTTTCCGCACTGCAGTCAGCAGGATGGTGACGATCCAGACTCGCCTGACTCCTGACCGTTCAATCATCGAGGCTGATCCCGGGCAGATCCAGCAGGTCATCATGAATCTGCTCACCAATGCTTCGGAGGCCATTGGGGAGAAGGCTGGAGTGATCACCCTGGTGACCGGGGTGGCGGAGTTTGCCGAGGCTGAGCTGCGTCGCAGCCGAGTGGAACAGCGGCCGAAGCCTGGCCGTTTCGCCTTCGTCGAGGTATCCGATACCGGGGTCGGCATGGATCGCGAGACGCAGGAGCGCCTCTTTGACCCATTCTTTACGACCAAATTTACCGGACGGGGACTTGGCATGTCGGCCGTACTGGGCATAGTCCGGGGGCACAAAGGTGCGATTCTGGTGGAGAGCGAACGGGAGCGCGGAACGAGCATCCGAGTCCTGTTTCCCTCCCGCGAGGCCGGGGCAAGCGTCGAGGACAGGTTGCCCGGCGCCCGGCAATCCGAATCGCCCCCTGAACCCGCCGCCCGCACCCTCTTGCTCGTGGACGATGAGGAGGATGTGCGTCGTCTCGCCCTCGCTTCCGTCCAGTATCTTGGCTACAGAGGAATCGTGGCCTCAGATGGAGAAGAGGCGGTGAGGCTGTTTGAGCAGTTCTCCGACGACATCGATTGCGTGCTTCTGGATCTGACCATGCCTCGAATGGATGGCTTGAGCGCATTCCGGAAGATGAAAGCGATCAAGCCTGAAATCCGGGTCATCCTTTCCAGCGGATACAACGAGCAGGACGCCACCCAACGGTTCACCGGAGAGGGGCTGGCCGGATTCATCCAGAAGCCTTATCGCCTTCACCAGTTGAGAGAGCAGCTCATCCGGGTCATGGAGGAGTTCGAATGAAAAATGTCCTCTCTGGCATAGCCGGAGGTCTTGTCATGAGATTTCAACGGCTGGAAGATGAACTGTTCCGGGGGGTCGGATCTCGACGCCGCGTGGCGGCCCTGTTCCTGGGGGTCGTTCTGGCCTCCGCTTTCACAGGCTGCACTTCGGTGACCCTCCTGCAGCCCCTGCCTGCGACGTCGGATGCAACGGAACGGGCTCGGCTGGAGGGTGAATGGATTGCGGAGGACCAGATCCTCTATGTTCGGTTCGGCAGGGATGGTTTGGGCCAGATTGCGGGCGTGGATTGGAAGGAAGATCGGTTTCGGCTCGAGACAGGTGAAATCATTGCCAGTCAGGGGGGCAAGCACCATTATCTTTCGGTTCGCGTGCGGACGAACGGTGAATGGGAGCACCACTACTATTTCGTGCAGTACGACTTCACGCCACAAGGCGATCTCGTTTTGTGGCTGCCCGATGCCAACGCCTTCGAAGCCGCCGTTCGGATGGGGAAGCTCCAAGGGACAGTGGAAAAGACAAAGTACGTCCACAACGTGGAGATTACCAGCCCGCCTGAAGTCATTCTGGCCTTCCTGAAAGATCCGGGCAATGAAGAGCTGTTCGACACCGAAGACCCCATGATCCTCGGAAGGCTTTTGCTGGGTACTTCGGATGCTGAAGATTCGGAAGGGGAGCCTGAAGGGACTTGATTTCAGATAGCCCCCTCGAGCGTGAATTTCTTGTGTTTTCACTGTCGTTGGCATAAGGAGAGGTGATCGCTGGCCTTGCGGCCCCGAAAATCATGGAGGCAAGGCGGTCCCGCGGCTCGAGGCATGGATGAGCTGCCCGTGATGGTTTCCTATAAGGAGGCTGACGTGTCATGCAGAGCCGCATGAAGGGAACCGAAGGTTGCGGTGAAAGCAGGTCAAATCTGAAGACTCAGCACGGAGCATCCCTTGATGGAAGCATTCCTCAATCCTCGATCGGTCGTTCTCATTGGTGTTTCCCGGCAAAGCGGTCCGGGGGCCTACAATAACCTGGAGATGATGCAGCGCTATGGCTATGGCGGAACGATTCATCTCGTTCACCCCAAAGTGGAGGAAATCCTTGGGCATCGTACTTTCCCCCGAGTGGCGGACCTCCCCGAAACACCGGAATTAGCCGTCATTTCTGTTGGCCGTGACCGGGTTCTGCCGGTTTTCAGGGAATGCGCGGAAAAGGGCATTCGAAACGTCATCGTGATCAGCCAGGGCTTTTCTGACGCCGATGAAGCGGGCACAGCCCTGCAGGAGGAACTGGTGGCCATCGCCCGTGAGCATGGAGTTCGGGTGTTGGGACCGAACACGATGGGCGTATTGAATGGCTTTGCACATTTCAGCACCGGTTTTGTGGATATTGCCCAGGATCCGTCCCCACCTCCGCTGACCATGGTGGCTCAGTCCGGGGTGTTTCAGGTGGGCTATGAGAGCTTCACCCATCGCATGGGCAAGGCCGTCGATGTGGGCAACGGATGTGACATCGACTTCGTGGACGTCCTGGAATACCTGGAGAGGGACCCTGAAACCCGAGTTATTTTCATCCACATGGAGGGGTTGAAGCGGGGCCGCGAGTTTCTCAATGTGGCGGCGCGTATCGCCCGCGTCAAGCCGATCATCATCCTGAAAACCGGCCGGAGTGAGGCAGGCGCCGAGGCCGCCCTTTCTCACACGGGCTCCCTGGTGGGGGAGGATGCGGTGATCGATGCGGCATTTCGACGCGCCGGGCTTATTCGTGTCCGCAATATGATCGAGCTCAAAGCCGTGTGCCAGGCCTTCCTCCATTTCAGCACCATGAACGGGCCGAGGATCGGCGTCGTGACGGCCACGGGAGCCTGTGGGATCATGACGGCGGACGCCTGTGAGGATTATGGGCTGGAGCTGGCGCCGTTTCCGGAAGCCATCCGCGATGGGCTCGAAAACCGACACATCGCCTGGCACAAGCTGCGCAATCCCGTTGACCTGTGGCCCCTGGGCATGGTCTCGGGCTCCTTCACCTCCGTCCTGAAGCAGGCTGTGAAGGGGCTTCTGGCAGACCAAAACGTGGATGCGGTCCTGGGCATTGCTCCGGCCATGGCCTCTCCCCTTCACCGGGATCTGGATATGGTGGCTGCTGCCAAAGAAATCAATCGAGACAATCCCCGCGGCAAGCCCGTGGCCCTCTGGCTTTACGGAGGGGATCAGGGAGCGCAGTCGGCGGCGCTGGAAGACGAGACCGGAGTGGCCTGCTTCGACAGCATCGACGAGGCCCTGATGGGGCTCTCCGCTCTTCTGCGCTGGGGGCGGTTCCAGGCGCTGCCTTACGAGGAGCAGATCCTCTTCCCGCCGTCTGCGTCCTCCGTATCCAGGCCGGTGGCTCTCCCGCCGGGGCCCGTGATTCTGGGAGATGAGGCGGAGCCGCTGTTCAAGGCATACGGAGTTCCGACGGTTCCTGCGGAGCTGACGTCGGATGTGGATGCAGCGCTTGAGTTCGCTCGAAAAACAGGTTTTCCCGTGGTTCTCAAGATTCTTTCGCAAGCGTGGATTCACAAGTCGGATCGAGGAGGCATCCGGCTGAATCTCCGGGATGAAGATGAACTGCGTCGCTCCTACGATGATTTGCTGAGCCACTTCCGCTCCGCGACTCCCTCCGCGGTCCTGGATGGAATTCTGGTGCAGAAGCAGGCCCGGGGATTCGAAATTCTGATGGGTTTGAAAAAGGATCCGCAACTGGGGCCTGTCGTCGTCGTGGGCATGGGTGGAATCTACACGGAGGTTTTCCGGGATGTGGCCAGAGGAGTGGCGCCTCTCTCACGTTCTGATGCACGCAAGATGCTCCAGTCACTGCGGTGCTTCCCGATTCTTTCGGGGATTCGCGGACAGCAGGGGGTGAATATCGGAGCCGTCGAAGACCTTTTGATTTCACTATCCCGAATGGCTATGGACTATCCTGAAATCCAGGAGATGGACCTGAATCCTGTCCTGGCAAACCCGGTAGAGTGCTGGTGCGTGGACAGCCGTCTGGTGATCGAAGTCTAGTGGAATGTGTAAGAATGCTTGAGATCATTTCGCAACTGTTGTAGATAACTCAAATTTTAAAGCGATTTCGAATGGATTTTACAGGGGCTGAGCATAAGTATGATTTTCGTATCCGGCAAACGGGAATTGAGTGCAGATCATCTGGAAAGTGAGGAACTGGAAGAGACTGCGCCTTACTCGATCCGAGAAAGTGGGGTCTTTCAGAAGGAGCTCACTTCACCCCATTTCAGAAAGCCCTGGAGACATTCGCCTGAGGCCGGTGAAGTTCACCTGCGCGCCGTGCCCTCGCCCGCTGAAGCTCAAGACCTGTTCACCGAAGCCGTCCGGGAATGCATCACGCGCGGCGTTCAGCATTTCCTGAGGACACAGGATCAGGAAGGCTACTGGTGGGCCGAGCTCGAATCCAACACCACCATCACGAGCGAATACATCATGCTGCATACGATTCTCGGGTCTCTGGACCCCGTTCGAAAGGCAGCCATGGTGAAGTATCTCCTGGAGCAGCAATGCTCCAACGGGGCGTGGGGGCTGTTTTTTGATGACGGTGGGGATCTCAGCACCACGGTGGAGACCTATTTTGCTCTGAAGCTGGCGGGGGAGGACCCCCGGTCTGAGCCGCTGACCAAGGCGAGAGAATTCATCCTCGAGAAGGGCGGCATCGAGGCGTCACGGGTCTTCACCAAGATCTGGCTGGGGCTCTTCGGGCAATACGGGTGGAATAAGATCCCTTCCATGCCGGTAGAAGTGGTGTTGCTTCCCGAGGACTTTGCCTTCAACATCTACGAGTTTTCGAGCTGGGCGCGAGGCACCATCGTCCCTCTTTCCATCGTCATGGCCCTGAGGCCGAGGTTCAAGCTGCCCAGGAATCTTCACATTCCCGAGCTTTATGTTTCCCGTGAGCATATGGGCCGAAAGCGCAAACCGCTGACTCCCACCCATCGCCTGTTTCTCCTGATGGACAGGGTCGTCAAGCAGTATGAGCGCCGTCCCATTGCGTCGCTGCGCAGGAAAGCCATTGAAGCGGCTCTTGACTGGGTTTTGGATCACCAGGAGGAATCGGGAGACTGGGCCGGCATTCAACCTCCCATGGTGTACTCCATCCTGGCCCTCCATTTCCTGGGGTACCCCCTGGATCATCCCGCGATTGCCAAGGGACTGCGCGCCATGGAGAATTTTTGCCTGGAAGATGAACAGGGGCTGCGGATGCAGTCCTGCATCTCGCCGGTTTGGGATACGGCCCTGACGGCCCTGGCGCTTCTGGACTGCGGTGTGCCCCCCCATGACCCTGCTCTGCAGAAGGCGGGGCAGTGGTTGATCGAAAAACAGGTACGGACGGGCGGGGACTGGCAGATCAAAAACTGCTGTCCGCCGGGGGGATGGGCCTTCGAGTTCGTCAACAAC
>CAZEOY010000229.1:0-6161 GCA_964513835.1 uncultured Syntrophobacteraceae bacterium | reverse complement strand
GAATGCATCACCCCTCCAGGGTGAAGTGGAAACCTACCCGGTGGACTTGGAGACCGCCAAAGTCAGCGAGAAGTGAACAAGGTGATACCATGGCCGATATCATTGAGTTTGGGAAGAAAGCCCAGGATTTGAAATCCGTTCGCAATGCCGACGAGAGAGCGAGGAAAATTGAGACTCTCCGTAAGCTGATCCAATGCCAGAGGTGTGCAATGAAGTGCGCCAAGTGCGGAACTCAGCTTGACAGGGAAGCGCAGGAACACGCAAAATACATCGTTCCGTATCGTTTTTGCCTGAACTGCCAGGAGGAATACGAGGAGTATCGGGAGAGAACTGAGAAGCGGAATGCCTCTCCCAGGTATTATTGGCACAACGAGCTTTGGATGAACACCTGGAGGAGCTGGCTGGAACATCAGAAACTCCTGGACGATTATCGCCTTTCAAAGGAGTTCCTGCAGCTCCTGCGCGAGGTGGAAGAACTTACCCAATGAATCCCATTCGCAGCACTGAAGGAGCATCTGCATGATTGGCGGAATTGGAATGCCTGAACTGATCATTATCCTCGTCATCGTTCTCGTCATCTTTGGAGCGGGAAAACTGCCCGAGATCGGCGCGGGTCTCGGTAAGGGAATCAAGAACTTCAAGAAGGCGACGCAGGACCCCCTCGACTTGTCCGATGACAAGCCAGAACAGATTGATACCAAGACCGAATCCAAGGAGAAAACAAACTGAGAATTCCCGGTGCTTGAGGGCCTCGACCAGAAGCAGCGAGGCCCTGTGGGGACCGTCAGAAGGGGATGTCATCATCCGGCCCACCGGGATCTGGGGGCAGATAGTCGGGCAACGGCGGGCCCTCTGAAGCCTGGCGATCGGGCCGTGCGTAGTCAGCCTGATTGCTTTGGGTCTGCCCGCCGGCTTCCCCCGGCCCACCAAGGAACTGGACATCCCAGGCCACGACTTCGGTGGTGTAATGCTTGACTCCCTGTGCATCGTCCCACTGATTTGTACGCAGCTTCCCTTCCACATACACAAGCCGACCTTTGCTGAGGAAGGTACCGCACTGTTCGGCGCGTTTTCCGAAGACCACCACACGATGCCATTCCGTGCGCTCCTCCCAGGCACCTTCGGCAGTCTTGAAAGGCTCTGAGGTTGCGAGGCTGAACTTGGTAACCGGCGCTCCACTCGCCGAGTAACGGACCTCGGGATCTCTCCCCAACCTCCCTACCAGAATGACTTTATTAACTCCTCTAGCCATAGCACACCTTCTCCCGAGCAGGTTGACGACCAACGATGCAGAAAATGCATTCCCTATAGCATACCCCTGAAATGGTTTGTTGACTCAAAGGAAGAAACAGTTTAAATTTTTTGGCTGGTCAATTACAAGATATTGTTTTCATGGGAAATATTCTGAAGTGGATGCCAATATTGCCTTCCGCGGAATACGGCCCGATGATGCACAGCATACGCCATTTCTTTTTATAATACCTTCCGAGATGCAAAAAAGGAATCGGAATGAGGGCTGTGAGATCCATCTTTTTTTACCTGGTGCTTTTCATCCTCACCATCTACTGTGGGGTGTGCGCGTTCATCGTCTACCGGCTCACAGGATCGGCTGAGAAGGCTCATATAGTTGCAAGGCTCTGGGCCAGGGTGAACCTCTGGGTTGCGGGAACCCGAGTTCATGTCACGGGGGTGGAGCGAATCCGTCGCGGACAGTCTTATATTTATGCAGCAAATCACCAGAGCTGGTTCGACATCTTCGCCCTGCTGGCGGCCATGCCCTATCCGTTTCGCTGGCTGGCCAAGGAGGAGCTCTTCAGGATTCCGGTTCTGGGGTTTGCCATGGAGGCCTGCGGCGCCATTCCCATCGATCGCAGGGATCGCCACAAGGCTTTTGCCAGCATCAATCAGGCGGCCGAGCGGGCTCGATCGGGCGCATCGATTTTCATTTTCCCCGAAGGAACGCGAAGCCAGGACGGCGTGCTTCAGGAATTCAAGACGGGAGGGTTCATCATGGCCTTGAAATCCCGGCAACCCATCGTTCCGGTGAGCATCAGCGGCTCGCACGAGGTCTTGCCCAAGCGGGGAGAGTGGATGATCCGTCCCGGGGAGATCTTCATGAATATTTCTGACCCCATCCCCACTGCGGGTCTCACCACGAGAGATCGTGACCGGCTCATCCGATGGGTGCGGGGAAGTCTGAGGAGACATCTCCCCATGAGTGAAGGGGGAATCGTGCCCAATTGCCGGATGCGCTGTCGTTGACTCTGATCCACTGCAGCTTGTCCATCCAAAAGGATGTGCTCCATGAAAACGGACAGTCGGTCGTCATTGAAGTTCATTCCCCTGGGGGGGCTTGGCGAGATCGGCCTCAACATGATGGTTGTCGAGCTTGATGAGGATATTGTGCTCATCGACGCCGGACTGATGTTCCCTGAAGACGACATGCTCGGCATCGACATCGTCATCCCTGACTTCGTTTATCTGCAAAGAAACAGGGAGCGCGTGCGTGCACTGATCGTGACTCATGGGCACGAGGATCATATCGGAGCCATCCCTTTTTTGCTTCGCGAACTGACCCTCCCCATCTATGCGACCCCCTTGACGGCGGCCCTGATTCGGGAGAAGCTTCGGGAACACGCTTTGCTCGAGCGCTCCCTGATCCATGAAATCCTGCCGAGAGAGGCCTTCAGCATCGGCGTTTTCGACATTGAATTCATACAGGTCTGCCATAGCATCCCGGATTGCGTGGGCCTTGCCATTCGCACTCCTGTCGGTGTGGTGATCCATTCGGGAGACTTCAAGATCGACCACACCCCTGTGGATGAACGGCGATTCGACATGGCCCGGTTCGGCACTTACGGTGAGGAAGGTGTCCTGGCCCTCTTCTCCGACTCGACCAACGTCGAAAGAGCCGGCTACACGCTCTCCGAAAAGGATGTGGGGGCCACGCTTCGCGAGATCTTCGAAGGATGCTCAGGGAGGATCATTGTTGCCGTCTTCGCCAGCAACCTGCATCGCATTCAACAGGTCATCCATCTGGCTCGGGAGTTCGGCAGGAGGGTGCTCCTCAATGGAAAGTCGATGCTGACCAACGTTCGCATCGCCAGGGAGCTGAATTATCTGGATTTTCCTGCTGAGGAGGAGATTTCGCTGCCCGAGCTTCCGCGACTGAATGACAGCCAGGTGGTGATGCTCACCACAGGAAGCCAGGGCGAGCCCATGAGCGCCCTGAGTCGCATGGCCTTCAACGACCACAAGAAGCTCAAGGTCAAGCCTGGCGACACCATCATACTGTCCTCCAAGTTCATTCCTGGAAACGAACGAACCATTCAGAAGATCATCAATCATCTTTATCGCCAGGGGGCGGAAGTCATTTACGAACAGGTGCGTGACATTCATGTTTCGGGGCATGCGTATCGCGAGGAGCTCAAGGCCATGATCAACGTCGTCAGGCCGCGCTTTTTCATTCCCGTGCATGGTGAATTCAGGCATCTGGTGAAGCATCGTCAATTGGCCACGATCATGGGACTCCCCCCCGAAAACTGTCTGCTGGTCGAGAATGGGGACATCCTGTCGCTGTCCCCGGATGCCGCCTTCATCGAGGGTCGAACAGAGACGGGCCGGGTGTTCGTGGATGGAAAAGGGGTTGGCGATGTGGGTGGACTCGTTTTGCGTGACCGAAGACACCTGTCGGAAGACGGTCTGGTCATCGCCTCCGTGGTCATAGACCAAGATACCAAGGAGATCCTGAGCGGACCCGATATCCTCAGCCGTGGCTTCATCCATGAGGAAACGCAGCCTGAAATCCTGGACACGGCCAAGTGCGTGATCCTGGAAATCTTTGACCGGCTGCACCAGGGAGACTTTGACATGGACTGCACCGACCTGCAGAACGAGATCAGACGTGAGCTCAGGCGATTTTTCAGCCGCATATTGGATCGGCGTCCCGTGATCCACTCCATCGTGGTGGATGTGTAGGATTGCTGATGTCTGAAATGGGAACATCCGTTGAGACTGCATGGATCCGCGCCAACGGATGGCGCGGATTATGAAAGTTAGGGGTTTTCAGTGGATAGCAAGAAGCAAGACATCCTGGCTCTTGCCACTCTGGTCGCTACTCTGCTCATCTTTTTCAGCTTGATCTCTTTCCAGGCAACGGATCCCACCGTGCTCCACAATGCGGGGGATTCCGGTGCACCCAGGAACTGGGTGGGATCGTTTGGAGCCAATCTTGCCTGGGTTCTGCTGAGCACACTGGGATTTGGAGCTTACGGGATCGCCATCGTGGGATTCTGGACAGCCTGGATCTTCTTCCGGAACCGCTGGCCGCATCCCGGTTTCTGGAGTCATATCTGCGGATTGTGCCTGCTGATCCTGAGTCTGGTCAGTCTCACCTCTCTCCATTTCCCACATTTTCGCGTGCAGGGCTGGGACATGGCCGCAGGCGGAAGACTTGGAGTGGCCATGGCAGGAGCTCTGGAAGCCCACCTTTACCTCATCGGAGCACATGTTTTGCTGAGCGGCCTCTTGCTCGCCGGTCTCGTGCTGGTGGCGCCCATTCCGCTCCAGACCCTGATGTGCAGAGTGTTTTCGATGAGCTGGGGCTCTGTCAAATGCGCAGGAAGAGGAGCCTCTTTCCTCAGCACGATCTTCAGGCGTGGCAGGCCTGAAGCCATGCCAGAGAAGGCCATCGCGGTCAAGAAGTCCCGGAAGAAGCCAGGGGAGCCCCGGGTGGAAGTGCTGCCTGTCGAGGTCCCCCCCGTTGCCAGGAAGAAACGGGAGAGAGAGGCTCTGCCGCCCCCGGAGCTCATCCCTCCACCGGAGGGGACCTACGCCCTTCCCTCTTTCGACATTCTGGATGCCTATGAAGAGGATCGGATCAGACCGGATGTTGGGAGACTCGAGGAGAACGCGCGGGCCCTGGAAGAGAAGCTTGGAGACTTCGGAGTACAGGGCAAGGTGACGGGAATCCTCCCCGGACCTGTCATCACCCTGTATGAATATGCTCCGGCTCCGGGCATCAAGATCAGTCGTATCGTGGGTCTCTCCGACGATCTGGCCATGGCACTCAAAGCCGTGAGTCTCCGAGTGGTGGCGCCGATTCCGGGAAAGGCCGCCATCGGCATTGAATTGCCCAATCCCAGGCGCGACCTGGTTTCCATGCGTGAGGTGCTGGCTTCCGAAGTCTTCGGAAGCTCCCCTGCTCCTCTCACACTCGCCCTGGGCCAGGACATAACGGGCCAGCCGGTCAGCGCCAACCTGGCCAAGATGCCCCACCTCCTGATAGCCGGCGCCACCGGCACGGGGAAGAGCGTCTGTATCAACAGCCTCCTGAGCAGCCTGCTCTTTCGAAACACCCCGGAGGATTTGCGGCTGCTCCTTATCGATCCCAAGCGCATTGAGCTCAGCACCTATGAGGGCATTCCCCATCTCATCCACCCCGTGGTGACGGACGCCAAGGTGGCTACCCGGGCCCTTCGCTGGGCCGTGGAAGAAATGGAGCTGCGCTACAAGCTTCTGGCTGATAAGGGAAGCCGGAACATCGAGGGGTATAACCGTGCACTGGCCAAAGAGAAGCCCAAGGCAGAGCAGGAGCAAACAGCTGCAGCCAATGAGGGGGGCCTGCCCCATCACCGGCTCCCTTATATCGTGGTGGTCATTGACGAACTGGCGGACCTCATGATGGTGGCTTCGCGTGAAGTGGAGGAGTCCATCACACGGCTTGCGCAGATGGCCCGAGCCGCCGGAATCCACTTGATTCTCGCGACTCAGCGCCCTTCGGTTGACGTGCTCACGGGAATCATCAAAGCCAACATCCCAACTCGCATCTCCTTTCAAGTCTCATCCCGCATCGATTCGCGGACCATTCTGGACACCCAGGGGGCCGAGAGCCTTTTGGGAGCCGGGGACATGCTCTTCCTGCCTCCCGGAACCGCCAAGCTGCAGCGGATCCACGGCGCTTTCGTTTCGGACAATGAAGTGCAGAGACTGACCCTTTTCTGGCGCAATCAGAAGATCACCGAAGACCCCCTGAAAGAGCGTGTCAGCTTCGAGGAAAACGGCTCATCCGGAGAGATGGCGCCCGAAGAGATGGACGAGCGCTACCAGGATGCGGTAGACATCGTTCTCGAAACTCGCCAGGCATCAATTTCCATGCTACA
>CAZEOY010000228.1:0-6163 GCA_964513835.1 uncultured Syntrophobacteraceae bacterium | reverse complement strand
GGTGATACTCTAGAGAGATACCAATTGGACAATATTTCGTCGCGATCAGGTGGCCCCAAAGCTGGGTTTCCCGGCATAGCTGTTGCCTCACATTCGAGCTGATCTTCGCGTTTGCTGACGATTCCCCTTCCCCCTCGATCAGAAGAGCTTGTCGGCTGCAGGGCTCAATAAGCGCTGGGTTTCCGTGGTTGGTATCCAGCGGCTGTTTCGATTGAATTTCCCTCGCAGGTTTAAAGGGAAATTCCTTGGAATAATGATGATCTGTCCATTGTGGACGTGGAGGGGGAGATGAGCAAAGAAGTGAGATCTTTTGCTTCAGAGGTGCACCAACACCGAAAAAGAACGATCGCCGCAGTCCTTTCAGTGCTTCTGTGGATGGTTGCCGTCCCGCCGGCAAGGGCCTTTGAATTCGACACGGGCTCACCGGACTGGAAGGTCAGGTGGGACAACACGTTCAAGTACAGTGCGGCATTCCGGGTCCAAGATCGATCAGACACTTTGTTGAGCGATATCAACAGGGATGATGGGGACCGCAATTTCGACGTAGGACCGAGCTCCAACAGACTCGACATCCTCTCCGAGCTGGACATCACGTATCGCAACTTCGGAGTCCGCGTCAGCGCCGCTGCCTGGCTTGACACCATGTACCTCACTGAGAATGCGAACGATTCCCCGCGCACGGCCAATTCCTTTACCGTTCAGTCCGATCGTTTCACCGGTGATACCAGGGATCTTATGGGTCTTAATGCTGAGCTGCTGGATGGATTCATATTCGGTAAAGGGGATCTGGGGAGCGTTCCGGCAAGCTTCAGAATGGGCAGGCACACCCTGCTGTGGGGCGAGAGCCTGTTTTTTGCCACCAACGGGATCTCCTATGGTCAGGCCCCCCTGGATCTGATCAAGCTCCTGGGGGTGCCCTCCACCCAGGCCAAAGAGCTGTTCATGCCGGTCGGGCAATTCTCCGCCCAGGTGCAGCCCATGGATAACCTGAGCATTGCCACATTCGCACAGTTCGAGTCGAGACGGACCAGGATTCCCGCGGCGGGGAGCTACTTCAGCAATCTCGACATACTCGATGAGGGTGGCGAGAGGCTTCTGCTCGGGCCGAACCCGGGGCCCGCCCTGTTCAGGGGTGATGACCTGGATGCTGACGATCTGGGAACCTGGGGGCTGGCAACACGCTACAAGCCGAAACAGTTCGATGTGGAGCTGGGGCTCTACTACTATCAATTCCACGACCGGATGCCTCAAGTCTACCTGAGACCCGGACTTGTCACTGCCCCGGACGGAACGCCGGTGGTCATCGACCCCAGCGTCGTTCGACTTCAACGTGGCCAGGTCGGCGAGTACTTCCTGGTTTATCCCGAGAACGTGCACCTCATCGGAGCCAGCTTCAGTACGCAGATCGGGGATTTCAGCGTCGGCGGCGAGATGTCGGGCAGGATCGATACACCTCTGGTGAGCACGCCCCAGGCCGTATTGCCGGGAATCGAAGCCGACAATGACGACAATCCCCTCTATGCGGTAGGCAACACCCTGCACGCAAATCTTTCGGCGATCTATCCACTGAGAACCACCCGTTTCTGGCACGGAGGCAACATCTTCGCTGAAGTCGGCTGGAACTACTTGAACAATGTTACAGAAAACGACGCAGCACGTGACCCCACAAGGGATCGTCATGCCATTGGATTTCGAATGTTGTTCGAGCCGGCCTACTACCAGGTGCTCTCAGGGGTGGACCTCACCGTGCCCATCGGCTTTGGCTTCAATCCCCTGGGCAAATCATCCGTGGACCCGATCTTCAACGGTGGAGGTGCGGACAATGGCGGCGACTGGAATGTGGGCGTCAAGGTAACGTACCTTCAGACCTGGAAGATCGGCCTCACCTATACGAACTACTTTGGGAATGCACAAACCCAAACGCTCGCAGATCGCGATTTCATTTCTTTCTACATCCAACGCACCTTTTAACTGGGGAGGTTTTACCATGAAACGCAAGGCTACCATTTTGATCATCGGGATATGCTCCCTCCTGGCCCTTTTCCAGGGAGCATTTGCAGCAGTCACTCCTGAGGAAGCTGCCAAGCTCAAGACCACTCTCACCCCCCTGGGCGCAGAAAAAGCCGGCAATGCCGACGGCACCATCCCTGCCTGGGACGGGGGGTATACGACCGTGCCCGCCGGCTACAAATCGGGTGACAAACGACCCGATCCGTTCGCCAACGAGAAGCCCCTCTTCTCCATCACCGCTCAGAACATGGATCAGTATGCCGATAAGCTTGCCGAAGGCGTGAAGGCGCTTCTGAAAAAATACCCCTCCTTTCGGCTCGACGTATACCCTACCCACCGCACGGCGGCAGCCCCCCAGTTCGTGTATGACAATACCTTCAAGAACGCCACTCGTGCAAAGACCACCAACAACGGTCTGTCCATTGAAGGGGCATACGGCGGGATACCCTTCCCCATTCCCAAGGATGGATTCGAGGTAATGTGGAACCACCTGACCGCCTTCGAAGGGGTGGCAACCGTTGTGCCCTTTCGCAACTATCTCATGACGGCTGACGGAAAAACCGTGCTGGCGGTGGAGGCGGAAGACCACTCGCAGTTCCCCTACTACATGAATGACATACCCATGGAGAAATGGAACGGAGAGTTCCGCTTCTTCAGGCAAATCCAGAAAGCTCCACCGTTCAAGGCGGGCGAAACCATCCTGGTTCGCGACCCCGTGGATATGTATGGAAAAGGCCGCCAGGCCTGGCAGTACCTTGTCGGGCAGCGCCGCACCCGGAGGGCACCCTCCATTGCCTACGACACTCCGGATTTTGTCTCCTCCGGCCACAACTACTTTGATGAGGTATTTGTCTTCAACGGAGCGCTCGACCGATACGACTGGAAGCTCGTCGGAAAGAAGGAAATGTA
This sequence comes from uncultured Syntrophobacteraceae bacterium, assembly GCA_964513835.1. Taxonomy (GTDB): domain Bacteria; phylum Desulfobacterota; class Syntrophobacteria; order Syntrophobacterales; family Syntrophobacteraceae; genus JALOOX01. The sequence goes on along the minus strand of CAZEOY010000228.1, from coordinate 3,244 downwards.
CATCCCATACAACTGCAACAAGTTCTATCTGCAAACAGACAAGGCCATCTGGGCGGACAAGCACATAAACCCCGATCATGTCCGATGGGAGCTCCACAGAGTCTGGGTGGTGGAGGCACCCCTTGCTCCAGGAAAGCGGCATGTGGTTGCAAAACGGCAGATGTATATCGATGAAGACAGCTGGTGGACCGTGCTCTACGACGGTTGGGATGGACAGGGGCAGCTTTGGCGATTCACTCTTCCTCTCCCTCTCCTCGTGATGGATCTTCCCGCAGTCGTGCCGGTGACCCAGTTTGTCCACAACCTCCAGACAGGCGCAATATGTGCCACCGTCGTCACGAATGAGATGCCGGCACAATTCCAGGTGATACCTCCACGTCCCGACAGTTTCTTTACGCCTGACGCCCTTGCCGGCACGGGAATCCGATAGAAAAGGCAAGACAGGAGACAGGATAGAACAGCATTGCTGCAATGCTCTATTCTGACTCCTGTCTTCTAGACTCATCAGAAGGAAGGAAATCATGAGAACCAACTTGCGCCGGTTGTCTTTAGTGATCTCAGTGGGCGCAGTTCTTGTAGCTTATGGTATTTCGGCAGCACCCGCTGGACAAGGGGTGTCCGATCCCCTGGACCGTCCCGCGATGGTCACGAAGATGGCGGAAAAAGGCCTGCTCCTTTCAGTGGCTGCCGCGGGCAAACGGCTTGTGGCCGTTGGTGAGCGCGGACACATCCTGATCTCGGACGATAACGGAGCTTCATGGCATCAGGTGCAGTCTCCCGTGAGCGTAACCCTTACAGCCGTCCGTTTTCCAACACCGCTAAAGGGCTGGGCCTTGGGGCATTCCGGGGTTGTGCTTCATTCAGACGATGCCGGAGAGACGTGGGTGAAACAGCTCGACGGCATGCAGGCGGCGCAGTTGGTCCTTGACGGCCTCAGGGCCAAAGCAGTGTCCGGCCAAGACACACCCGAAGGGCTGGACTCAAGTATAGCCTCTGCCGAGCGCCTTGTAAGCGACGGAACCGATAAGCCCTTCCTTGACCTGTACTTTGAGGACGAGCAGAAAGGCTTCATTGTCGGAGCCTACAATTTGATCTTCCATACGGAAGATGGCGGCACGTCCTGGCAGCCGTGGCTGGATCACGTGGAGAACCCCAAAGGGCTTCACCTCTACGGTATTCAAGCCGTTGGCCGAGACCTTTGCATCGCAGGGGAGCAAGGGCTCTTTCTCCGCTCGGAAGATCGGGGCAAGAGCTTCAACGCGCTGTCCACTCCTTATGAGGGGAGCTATTTTGGCTTGCTGCCGCTGAGGGAAGGTGAGCTGATCGTCTATGGGCTTCGCGGCAACGCCTTCAAATCCGATGACCACGGCAATACGTGGGAGAAAATCGATTCGACCGTTCCTGTTTCCATCACGGCTGCCGCGGAGCTTCGTGATGGTCTACTCGTGCTGACGACCCAGTCCTCCGATGTCCTGGCAAGCCGTGATCAGGGACGGTCCTTTCAACACCTTTCCATCAATGAGCCCTTTCCGTTCACCGGCATCGCCCAGGCAGCGAATGGCAATATCGTACTGGTGGGAATGCATGGTGTGAAGGTGGTTCCCACCCCCTTCAAATTCGCAGGCCTATCGAAGACATCGGATGGAGACCGCCCATGAAGCATGACAGCGCCTTTGAACCGCAGCCTGTTGTTCCTCGCCTCGAGGACTTCGATATCCATTCAGGCAGCTTCCTGGAGCGTCTCCTCTTCAACCATCGGCTCGCCATCGTAGCCCTGTGCTCGGCGATCACGGTGTTGCTCACCTTCCAGGCAACAAAACTGAGGCCCAACGCCAGTTTCGAGAGGATGATCCCGACTCAGCATCCATACATCGTCAACTTCTTCCAGAACAAAGAAGAGCTGCTCGGCCTCGGGAACTCCATCGCTATCGCAGTGGAAACCCAGGAGGGAGCCATCTTTGACCCCGTCTACCTTGAAGTGCTCCGAACGATCAACGATGAAGTCTTCTTTATCCCCGGTGTGGACCGGGGTGGTATGAAATCTTTGTGGACACCGACAACGCGCTGGGCTGAGGTCACCGAAGACGGCCTGACCGGCGGGCCGGTCATCCCCGATACCTATGATGGCTCCGCGGCCGGCGCGGAGATGGTGCGAGCCAACGTCCTGAGGTCCGGGGAGATCGGCCAGTTGGTGGCAAACAATTTCAAATCCAGCATCGTCTTCGTTCCCCTCTTGGATAACGATCCTGAGACGGGAAAACCCCTGGACTACCTGAAGCTTTCCCACACGCTCGAAGCACTCAGGGAAAAGTACAGCTCAGGGCCAATCAGGCTTCATATTACAGGGTTTGCCAAGATTGCCGGAGACCTCATGGAGGGCCTCAAACAGGTCCTGATCTTCTTTGGGATCGCCTGCTTCCTGGCAGCGGCCATGGTCTACTGGTTCACCCGTTGTGTGCGCAGCACCTTCCTCGTGGTCGCCTGCTCCATTATTGCCGTCATCTGGCAGCTGGGAATTGTCCAAAGCCTCGGCTTCGAGCTGGATCCCTATTCGATGCTCGTTCCCTTCCTGGTTTTTTCCATCGGCATGAGCCATGGGGCACAGAAGATGAACGGCATCATGCAGGACATCGGGCGTGGTACGCACCGCGTGGTTGCTGCGCGCTACACCTTCCGCAGGCTGTTCGTGGCGGGGCTCACGGCTATATTGAGCGATGCGGCCGGTTTTGCCGTCCTGATGATCATCCCCATCGGCGTGATCCAGGAGCTGGCTCTGATGGCCAGCTTAGGAGTCGGGGTTCTGATCTTCTCCAACCTCATCTTGCTGCCCATTCTGCTCAGCTATGCGGGAGTGAGTACCAAAGCGGCCGAGCGCAGCCTGAAGGCGGAGATGTGTGACCTTTCCGGAGAGTGCAAGCATTTCATGTGGAGATTCCTGGACCTGTTCACACACCGCAAGTGGGCGACCGTCGCCATTGTCCTGGCTGTCGTCCTTAGCGCAACCGCTTTCGTTATCCGAGGCCACCTGCATATAGGAGACCTCGATCCCGGAGCCCCAGAGCTTCGCCCCGACTCACGCTACAATCAGGACAATGCATTCATTGTCGCCAACTATGCCTCGAGCAGCGATATCTTTGTCGTGATGGTCAAAACACCGGAGTACCTTTGCACACAATACAGCACCCTGGTGAAGGTCGATGGACTGGAGTGGGAGTTGAGGCAGCTTCCGGGAGTTGAATCGACC
>CAZEOY010000227.1:0-6185 GCA_964513835.1 uncultured Syntrophobacteraceae bacterium | reverse complement strand
GTGGCCATATGCGTATACGTCATCCCCGCGTGGTTCAGGCGGGGATCCAAGGGATCCGAATATTTCAGGACCTCTGGATTCCCGCCAGGAACACCCGGGAATGACATTTCACTCGGTCACTCATTTCAAGAACCCGATCAAGCTAGGGGCAGGTTCGATGCCGCAAACTTCCAGTTGATGAGGTGCTCGATCACGTTCTTCACGTAGTCAGCCCGTTTGTTCTGGTAATCGAGATAGTAGGCGTGCTCCCAAACATCGATGGTCAGAAGAGGCACCTGACCATGAACGATTGGCGTATCGGCATTGGATGTGCTCACAACCTTGAGCTTGTCCTCCTCCAAGACGAGCCAGGCCCAGCCGCTGCCAAACTGACCCATCGCTGCGCCCGTCAACTCCTTCACAAGGTTCTCGTAGCTACCAAAAGCTCCATCCAATCGCGTGGCGAGCTCGCCCTCAGGCTTCCCCCCACCGCCGGGAGCCAGGCTATTCCAGTAAAAATCGTGATTCCAGGCCTGGGCAGCATTGTTGAAAGTGGACACCTTGTCGCCAAACCCCGAGGTCTTCTGAACGATATCCTTGACTGAGAGTCCAGCAAGACTGGTGCCCTTGATGAGTTCGAGGGTCTTATCCACATAGGCCTTGTGGTGTTTTCCGTAGTGAAACTCAATGGTCTTCTTGGAAATGTACGGTTCGAGTGCGCCTTGCTTGTAGGGAAGATCCGGAAGAGCCACCGCGGACGCCCCTCCCGTCCGTGAGTCGCAGCCGCTGAGGCCCGCCATTCCCAAACCCAGAACAGCGACACCCGCCGCCGCACTCACCATGAATTCCCTCCGATCGATCACCCCGCCAACACTGCGAAACGGCATATAAACCTCCTTCGTGTGAGCCCATTTGCATACAATCCCCAATTAACAATGCATACGCACTGCCGCAATTCGTGTCAAGCACCCCGCCCTATCGAGACAGGCCGCCTGAGCTTTGAAAACGTAGACGACTGGAGCGCCCCCTTTCCGCCAGCCCTTTTGAATTGGAGGTGTCACGGGCCAAGTGAAGTCTGCCAGTGGTCGGGAGACCGCGCATGGGCAAGCTTCGTTCAAACCATGGCTCCCGGCAGGATGCAGGTCAAAGAGCCCGACTTATCCGGAGGTGGTGCTCATTCACCGGGGGAGCGTGACAAAGGCATCGATCATGACACGGCAGGCATTTGGAGGAATGGATGTGTGGAAGGGATCGAGCAAAGCATTCGCTCGTTCGTTCGGCGGGTAAGGGAGGAGGTGGACACTGATCTGCCGCGTCCACCTCGTGAATTTCCATCATGCGGTGAATGTCTCAGGATTCCCCCACCTGATCCGTGGGATCCTGAATCGGGTTTTAGGCAGGTATATCCCCTCTCCGTCAGGTCAGGAGGAACTCGTGAATCGCATCTTCCCAGTTGAGATTGGGGAGATTCCCGATGATGTCTTCAACGATCTCACCACCGGTGGCTGCCAGGGGCATCCCGTAGGTCTCCATGACTTTTGTCTCGAGACGAGCGGCTTCGGCATTCACCCAAGCTGCCGCCTCCCGCTCGAAGAGCAGATTCTTCAGGTTGGGTCTCAGGTCCGTCGGCTCAACGACCATCAACCATCCACTTCCGTAAGGATCCTTGTTGGCAAGCTCGGGCTGGCCGGCCACCTTCTGGTTGGTCGCCACTACGATCCCCTTCACGGGCGAGAGCACCGCCGCCTCCTTCTTCCCCTTGTGGATCTGCCATCCGACTTCGGTCTGACCCACCTGAGCCCCGATCTTGGGCAGATCGATCTCCGAAGGCCGTCCGACCAGTTTCAGCGCAAAATCGTCCATGCCGATGCGCACAAAACCACCGTGCTCAACCCGAGCCCAGCTGTGTCCCCGGTGGTAATAGTAGCTGTCGGCCACCTGGAAGCCGGAGACCAGATTCGTATGCACGGAGCCGAATGCTGCCGTCAGGTCGGATTCCTCCAGGTACTGGTCGAATTCGCAGACATTGCAGCGATATCCATTGGCGCAATAGTGATACTGGACTCGCCCCGTCAGCATGTGACGACATTCCCTCGGATGCTGATCCTTGGCCCTCATCACCTGTTCCCAGCTGGCGCCGTCTCCCTTCTTCTCGAGACTCCGAACCATGGCCTTGTCGAAAGGACAGCTGAGACAGTCGTAGGCGTTGTCGCACAGTTTGAGATTGATGATCCCGGCCTTCATCCAGATGCACTGGTTGTCGGTGAGCGAAAAGACCTGGGGACCGCGTTTCTTCCTGTTATCGGCTTTGGCTTTCATGACTGCCTCCTCGGTTGTGGACTTGGTTTCAACAGATGGCCATAGCTATGATCAACTTTCATGCCAAAAGGAGATCATGGTAGATATGGATGCCGATCGGGTCGCAATCCCACAGCCATTCATCCGGATTGCGGCAGCCCGGCAGGGGTTGCCCGGAGACCGGCCTGTCTTGCTGGATCATTGCCAGTCCATTGTTTCCCGCCGCCTCATATCCTCATTGACAAATAGACACTCTGATGATTTGTATATTTCGAATTCAGGTGATGAGAGAGCTGGCGGCAGTGAGCCGGGAGTCCCCCATGTTCGTCCGGAAGTATTCCCCACTGTAAAGAATCTGAATATCTCGAGCCGGCTTTGCCTCCCCATCGCAGAGAACCTGAAATTCCCCGTGCACTGTTAAGGTTTTTTGCTTTCTGTAAGGAAATTTTACACCCGGACTTCTAATGGGAACATCGGCCATGCATAAAGACAAAATCATGAAGATTGCCGTCATCGGGGGGGGGAAGCGCTGTGAGGGCTTCCTGAAGATGTTGGATTCCATGCGGTTTCCCCGTTTGAAGGCCCAGATCGTGGCCGTGGCCGACCTTAACCCGGATGCAGCCGGCATGCAGCTGGCTCGCAGGAAAGGGATCATCACCACCAATGACTTCCTTGATTTCTTCAAAATCCCCGACTTGGACCTCGTGATCGAGTTGACGGGAAATGAGGAGCTGCTCGAAGACTTCCTCCGTCTCAAGCCTCCCCATGTGAGGGTTCTGGAAGCCACCATCTCCCGATTGTTCAGTGACACCATTCGCTTCATGGAGGAGTATCTTTTCGACAAACATCAGCTGGAGCTCACCCAGGGAATCGTGGAGACCATATTCTCGAGCATCCAGGATCGCGTGCTGGTACTCCATCCGAACATGAAGATTCTGGACGCCAATGAGGCCATGCTCGAATCCCTCGGACTCACGAAGGATGAAGTCCTGGAGAGATACTGTTACCAGGTCAGCCACTGGTCGGTCACTCCCTGCAACGACAAAGGGCACGGCTGTCCGTTGATGGAGAGCCGCGAGACGGGCAGGACCGCCTATGCCATTCACGAGCACTTCGACTTGAACAATCAGGCCAGGACGTGTGAGGTCACGGTCGTCCCGCTCAAGAACAGCGAGGGCGAGGTTGAGCTGTTTCTCGAAATCATGCGAGACATTACCGACGAACTGGAGCGCCGGGTGGAACAACGCACGCGGCTTCTGACCGAGAACCTGGCACGCCTCATCCACGAGGACAAGATGATCGCCCTGGGGAAGCTCGTGGCCAGTTCCGTGCACGAAATCAACAATCCCCTTTCCGGCATCCATGCGCTGGCCCGGCTGGTGCAACAGGGACTCGAAGCCGGTACCCCCAGTGAAGAGGACCTCAAACAATACCGCTATTACCTGCAGCTCATCGATACGGAGTCGGCCCGGTGCAGTGCCATCGTCAGCAACCTGCTGTCTTTTGCCAGGCAGCAGAAAACCGAAATGCATTACTTCCAGTTGAACGAGCTGGTTCACAGGATCGCACTGCTTTTCGGCCACAAGATGGAGCTTCAGAAGGTGCAGCTGCGCCTCGAGCTTCTCGATGAGATGCCACGAATGCTTGGAGATCCCGGGCAGATCCAGCAGTGCCTGGTCAACCTCCTGTTCAACGCCATGGAATCCATGCCGGATGGGGGCATCATCACCATTCGCACCAACTGGGAGCAGTCCAACAATATGATCCGGCTCGAGGTAGAGGACACGGGGATCGGGATTCCGCAGGAGATGATGAGTCGGATCTTCGAGCCTTTCTTCTCAACCAAGAACCAGGAGAAAGGCGTGGGGCTCGGGCTCTCGGTCGTCTACGGCATCATCAAGGAGCACCAGGGAACCATTTACGTCAAGAGCGAGAAGGGAAAGGGGGCCAATTTCATCGTTCGTTTCTTCGCTTACCCATCCCTCGATCATCCAGAAGAGGCTGCACCATGACAGGTCGCATCAAGATCCTCGTCGTCGACGACGAACTGATCGTCCGCGAATCCCTCATTGGTTGGCTCCGCAAATCAGGATACGAAGTGGCGGGGGCAGAAGGGGGGCGTCAGGCCCTCTCCATCCTGGCCGAAAAGGACTACGACCTGGTTTTTCTGGACTTCAAGATGCCGGAGATGAGCGGCACCGAGGTTCTGGAGCAGATCAAGGCCAATTACCCTCAGACCATGGTGGTCATGATCACGGCCTATGGCTCCATTCAGATAGCCGTTGAAGCCATGAAGCTCGGAGCTCACGATTACCTCATGAAGCCCTTCGAGCCGGAAGGGCTCTCGCTGCTTGTGGAAAAACTGCTCAACCAGAAGAAGATCCTGGACGAGAACCTCATGCTGCGTGAGCAGGTCCAGACGAAAATTCGCTGCGATGACCTGATCGGGGCTTCCAGGTGTATGCACCAGCTGTTCGGGCTCATCGAAGAGGTAGCCGGGGTCGAGTCTCCAATCCTCATTCGAGGCGAGACGGGAACAGGGAAGGAGCTCGTGGCCAAGGCCATCCACTCTCGGAGCCATCGCTGCTATGGGCCCTTCATTCCCATCAACTGCGGGGCATTCACGGAGACACTCCTGGAGGGCGAGCTCTTCGGCCATGAAACCGGGGCATTCACGGGGGCCGTGCGGGCCAAAAAAGGCCGGCTCGAAATGGCCCACGAGGGCACTCTGTTCCTGGACGAGATCGGGGAAATCCCGTTGAAGATGCAGGTGGATCTGCTGCGCGTTCTGGAGCAGAGAACCCTGCATCGCATCGGCGGCAACCGGGAGATTCCAGTGGATTTCCGGCTCATCTGCGCCACGCATCGAGACCTGCTGCGGGAAATCGAGAAGGGCAATTTCCGGCAGGATTTTTACTATCGTCTCAACGTCATCGAAATCGAGGTTCCCCCCTTGCGTGAGCGGGATGAGGACGTTCCGGTCCTGGCTCAGCATTTCGTTGAGCGCTTCCGAAGAGAGACCAACAAGCCCATCCTCGGCATCCAACAGGCGGCCCTGGATATACTCTCGAGCTACGACTGGCCGGGCAATGTGCGCGAGCTCGAGAACGCTATTGAAAGAGCCGTCGTGCTGGCCAAAGGGAGATATCTCACGCGGGACGACTTCGCATTTCTCTTCAAGGCCACGCCCGCCCAAGGGGTTCCCCAGTCTCTCAAGGACAACGAGAGGCAGCATATCGATCGGATCCTCAAGCTCTGCAAATGGAATATCACGAAAGCGGCCAATGTCCTGGAAATCAGCCGGATCACCCTGCACAGCAAAATCAAGAAATACGGCCTCCAGCCATCGATGAAATGAGCAAAAAGACCCGAAAAGACCCAGGCCCGCAACATCCATCACCGGGGAGCGAATCCAATCCGGTCGGACGGGACGCCACCGCCTCGCCGACGGGTCTTCCCCGCCATGTCGATGCATCGAAGGCCACTGACGAAAAGCAGCCCCGGTCGATGTTTCATCTGGGCTTGATCGAGATGGGCCGCATCGGGGAATTCGCCGTCCGCGTGGTTGCCGCCCACGTTCAAACCTTCATCGGCATTCCCGTAGACATCCTGAATCCCCTCGAAATCCCGGAAGAGGCCTTTCTGCACCACCGACAGCAGTATGATGCAGGGCTGGTCATCAAGCATCTGAATGGGCTCGCGAGCTTTCCACAGAGCCGAATCCTGGGCATCGTCACCGCAGACCTGTGCATCCCTATCCTGACCTACGTATATGGCGAGGCCGAAGTCGGGGGCAAGGTCGCCGTAGTCTCCACCTACCGCCTCAGTCAGAACGAAGACGGCAGTCCGACTGCCAAGGACCGCTACTACGAAAGGCTGGCCAAGGTGGCTTTGCACGAGGTGGCGCA
>CAZEOY010000226.1:3317-6187 GCA_964513835.1 uncultured Syntrophobacteraceae bacterium | reverse complement strand
GGAGTGTCAGCAAACCAGTACCCGCTCTGGTCCGAAACGCAGATTGAGTGCAACGTGCCCAATGGGGCCAGCACCGGCCCGGTTGCCGTAACGACCGCCGGGGGAACCTCAAACGGCGTAAACTTCGCTGTGACAGTCGATCCCATCGTAAACGGGCAGTGTGGCTCAGCGGCTGGTGGGACGTTCCCCTCTGCCCCAACAACAAACCTTTGTAGTGCAGGTGCTCCGAGCATAGTTAGCGGTACAGGCCCCTGGACCTGGACCTGCGATGGACTGAATGGTGGAACCGATGCAAGTTGCTTGGCCAACCTCGCAGCTGCCTGCGACTATTGGGTTTCCTCACCCAAAGTCGCCAATTACAAAGGCGGCACCGTTTCGCTTAAAGTGGCCGGATCCGAGAAGACTTGCGCCGCTCCGGAGGTGATCGAGAACTCTGACTGGCTTGGAGGCTTCCAACTCAAGTGGTCAAACGGCAAAGGGAAGCTGAATCTAATTGTCTCAGCAAACGATACGGCTTTCGATAGATCTGCAGAAATCTTTGTGGGAGGGATATCCAGCACGATCATCCAGAAAGCGGCTCCATGTAAATTCAGCCCCTTTTCACCGAAAAAGGGAATTCTGCCCGCTTCGGGAGGTATTGGCAGCTTTTCGTTTTCTCTTCCTGCAGGTTGCAGCTGGGCGGCTGAACCCGATGAAAAGAGTACCTGGCTTAGCGTTGACACGACTTTCGGAGATGGATCAGGCGAAGTTCTCTATGCAGCTCCCGCCAATGATTCAGGCAAGGTGCGCTCAGGCAAGATCAATGTGACCCTTCCAGGAGCTGGGAAAACCAGCAAGTATTCCGTAAAGCAGGAGAAGTAGCATGCAGGCTTCTGTGCTTGGATTAGGGAGCATGCTCGGCATGTCACATGACCTGGATGAGATGCATTGAAGTGATGATCCTTGTATGCGAATCTCCCTTTCAGATTGCACAAGAGCCACTCATGTCTCTCCAGGATAGCCGGAAGAGCGAAGTATCTGGCGTTGACGCCTTTCTTTGAGATTCCCTACGCTCAGTACATACGCGAAAGGCCTGACCAGGTGCCCCTGCGATTCCGCGCATTGCATAGAGGTGGAACAACCGTGAAGAAATCGATCCTTATCGGGCTCAGCGTTCTTTTGGCGCCGTTGGTGCTGGGCTTTGTCCTGAATGGAACCTTGGCCCAAGATCTGGGATCGGAAATTCTTGGCTCTGCAGGTGACACAGGGAAAAGCTCTTTCGAAACATTCAGCGGAGTTACCCCCGTCTCCAGCACCAACTACACAGTTGCTGTCTTTTACGTGATCCCGAGGGATCTCGATTTTGAAGAGGAAGTGCTCAATCGTCTTATCGATGGCACGATAGAAGTCCAAGGCTGGTATCAGTGTGCAACCGGGGGGGTGACCTGGGAGTTGGAATTCCCTGAAGTCGTCCGCGTCTATTTTGGCGATAGAACCCGCCAGGAGTACGTCGACGGTGGATACTACGGGCCTATTCTGAACGAAATGCGGAGCAAAGGCCTCCCCGCATTCACCCCGGGGTATGTGACCGCTCTCTGGTCTCGCGGAGCTGGTTTCTGGGCCGGTGCAAACCCTTGGTGCAACGGTGAATGCGGCATGGCTATGATCGGAGTCGAGGTTTTTCCGGAGTTCAACAAACCGGAATGGTCGGGCGGTACTTGCCCGCCAGGAGAAGGAGGGTTGGCTTGGCCGTGCACACCCCTCGGCGCCTTCGCCCACGAGCTGGGTCACGCCCTGGCGAGCCTTCCTCACCCCTACGATGTGCCGGAAACCCGGGACGTGGCCTTCCACAGCATCATGCAAACACACTGGCACTACCCCACGTTTGCCCCCGAGTCAGACCGCCCCTGGGGTTTTCTGCCCGTAGAAAGAGAGGCGCTCCGCGCGAGTCCCTTCCTGAAAGAGGGGATCGAGGTCGTGCAGACGCACACCTGCGATGTGTTGGATCAACCGATCGTGAGCGGCTATGTCATCAACAATGGAGAGGCCTTCACTTCCAGCAATACGGTGATTCTGAACAATACGGTTACTGAGGGGACTCCCACCCAGTATATGGCCAGTGAGTCGGCAAGCTTTGCCGGGGCCGAATGGCAGCCATACTCCAGTTCACCGACCTTTGCATTGAGCAGCAACTACGGCCTCAAAACTGTCTATTTCATGGTCAAGAATGTTTTTGGGGAATCTGGGAGCACCTCGGACACGATCGACTTCATCGCCCCCAACTCTGGTTATCTCAACGTGACCCTATCTCCCCAAGAGGCTTTGGATGCAGGAGCTCAATGGCGTGTGGATGGCGGAGCGTGGCAGAACAGTGGAGCAACCCTTTCCTGTATCCCGGTCGGTCTCCACACCGTGGAGTTCAGCGGCATTTCCGGCTGGACGCATCCCCCCAACCATTCGGTGAACATCAGCGAAGGACAGACCACGAGCCTCAGCGGAACCTACGTCCTGCAGACGGGTTCCCTCAGCGTCACTATTGCACCGCAAGGCGCCGTAGATGCCGGCGCACAGTGGAGGGTTGATGGCGGAACGTGGCAGAATAGCGGAGCAACAGTCGAAGGGATTTCCATTGGTCAGCACACCATTGAGTTTGAGGATATCCCGGGCTGGACGAAGCCTGCAAACCAGACGGTGGCCATTGCAGGCGGGCAGACCGTCCAAGCGAGCGGAGCATACACGTCCTTGATTGGTGCTGATTTTTCTGCCACACCCACCAGCGGTAAGGCGCCACTGAAGGTTGTCTTCGCCGACAGGTCATCCGGAACGGTCACCAAGTGGCTTTGGGATTTCGGTGACGGCAAGACCAGCATAAAACAGAGCCCAGTCAACAT
>CAZEOY010000226.1:0-3307 GCA_964513835.1 uncultured Syntrophobacteraceae bacterium | reverse complement strand
ACAAAAAAGCCGGAAGCTACACGGTGACGCTGACCGTTTGGGGCCCGGCCGGTTCCAGCACGGCAACACAGATCGCCTGTGTCAGGGCTTACGACGTTCCGAAAGCCAATTTTGCCGCAGCTCCCGGTAGAGGCGTTGCCCCTTTACAGGTTAATTTTGCCGACAAATCCAAAGGTTCGGTCACGGCTTGGGCCTGGGATTTCGGAGACACCCGATTCAGCAACGAGCAAAACCCTGTGCATACCTATGCGGATCCAGGGGTTTACATCGCGAAGCTTACGGTTGCCGGCCCTGCTGGCACGAGTACCAAGGTCAAGAGGGTGTCAGTCAGGAAACCGCGGTAAAGCGCAACATTTGGCAAGATGGTCACGGATCTTATACTCCAGGCCAGTACCCATGCGGAATCCAAGACGGGTAAGCACCAATTCGAACGTCCAGACCAACGTATTGAGCACAGCTATCATACTGCACAATTCTGAAGGTCTTCACGAGAAGACTTTTCGACAGCACCAAACCAGCGCATCATTTCGCTCGTTTCATGCTCCCCCCTCACCCGATTTCCATATCAAGATCATATCCAAAAAAACATTAATTTTCAATATCTTAAGAGGCATGGGAGTGAACCCTGCGGCCCGCCAGCTATTTCTTCCCCATCTCTTCGATGGCATACGCCGGGTTTCCTTTGAACCGATCCGGGCCTTCAACCATACGGGACAAGGGTTTTAAGGAATCGGGCTATTTCACGTGTACCGCGTGAGGCAAAGGCTGCGGGCAGCGATGACGCTGCCCGGGGAGATAGAGCCGGCATTAGAACTTGCTCCGGGTGGCGAGGGAAAATAGTATTGGCAGCGCAATGATCGTGGGGCTCGCTCGTGGTGCCATTGCCATTCGAGGAGCTGACCGTTATGCTTTTGCCCGCCGAGAGGCGGTCCCACCAGCGGTGCGCCTCGCTGCAAAGCATGCTTGAGTCTGGTTGCGCCCCTCAGTTGCCCGTTTGCACGGGGGGTATTGCAGGTTACATTGAGCACATTCTTTCTTGAGAGCTGGTGAGATAAGGGTGACTCGCGGGAGCAGGGAGTGGGAGAATTGAAAGCGATCCAGGTGGGGGTTTGGGGCGACCGGACCGTCGACAACCGTCACGACGGAGGCGATTCGGAGAGTTTTGTCGGTTTGGAGCAGATTCGTGAATACGAACCCGGAAATCAGATCAAAGCCATCCTCGGTTGGAATGGCTTCTTCCTGTTCGATGGCGACGTGGATCTCATCGACATGGCCCGTGCCTACCTGGATGTGGTGCAACGGGAGTCCTGCGGCAAGTGTGTTCCGTGCCGCATGGGAACCCGCGTTGCGGCAGACATCCTGACCCGTATCGGTGAAGGCAAGGGGGTTGAAGAAGACCTTGAGACTCTGCGGCGCGTGGGGGAGGTGGTCAAGGCCGGTTCCATGTGCGAGCTGGGCCACACCTCGATGAATGCCGTCCTGGCGCTGCTCGATCACTTCGAGGGCGAATTCCGTCAAGCCGTCGTGGATGGAAAGCATCGCCGCCGGGGGAGCTATCACACCAAGGTGACCGCGCCGTGCATTGAAGCCTGTCCCGAACGTCTTGATATTCCCAGGTATATTGAATACATCAAGTCGGCCCGCTACACGGAGTCCCTTTCGGTGATCCACGAAAGGAACCCGCTTTCCTCGGTATGCGGGAGGGTGTGCGTGCGTTTCTGCGAATTCGCGTGTCGTCGGGCCAAGCTCGATGATCCGGTCAATATCAAACATCTCAAGCGGTTTGTTTCCGATGTGGAGATGGATGCCGCCGTCAAGAAATACGATCCGGTCGTCACCATAAAGCCCGATGCTCCAAGAATCGCCGTCATCGGCGCCGGTCCCGCCGGAATGACCGCCGCCTACCACCTGCTGCTCAAAGGCTATCCCGTGGAGATCTTCGAGGCTCTCTACGAGCCCGGAGGCATGGCCGCCATGGGCATCCCGGATTATCGATTGCCTCGTGAGGTGCTTCGCGCGGAATTCGAAACCCTTCAGAAGATGGGGGTGACGATTCACTACGGAAAGGCCCTGGGGCGTGAGTTTACCCTCGAAAGCCTCAAGGACGATGGGTACGGAGCCGTCTTCCTGGCTATTGGGGCCCAAAAGGGGACCGTACTGGGAATTGAAGGAGAGGACCGCAATCCGAAGGGCTATCTGACGGGGATCGATTTTCTCCGCCGTGTGAACCTCAACGAACCCGTTGAAGTGGGAAGAGTGGCGGTAGTGGTGGGGGGTGGGAATGTCGCCATGGACTGCTCCCGATCAGCCCTTCGGCTCGGATTCCAGGAGGTTCACCTGGTTTACCGGCGCACTCGTGAGGAAATGCCCGCGGATGGTGAAGAGATCCATGATGCGATGGAAGAGGGCGTGGAGTTTCATTTCTTGAGCAATCCCGTGAGGCTTCTGATCGCAGAGGGAAAAATCGTGGGGGTGGAATGCATCCGCATGGGACTCGGCGAGCCGGACGCGAGCGGGAGGCGGCGTCCGATTCCGATAGAGGGCTCGGAATTTGTCATCGAATGCGATACGGTCCTCCCCGCCATCGGCCAGAAGGTCGATGCTTCATGCCTGCAATGTGAGTGCAGCCCCGAGCTCACGCGCTGGGACACGGTGAAAGCGGATGCCGACACGCTCCAGACATCGCTGGTGGGTGTTTTCGCGGGGGGGGATTGCGTATCGGGTCCGGCCACTCTGATCGAGGCCATGGCGGCCGGGTTCAGGGTGAGCAACTCCATTGATCAGTACCTGCGGGAGGGGAAGGTTACCCTGACCGAGGACGAAAGGATGAGCAAGGTTTTCAGAGCGGTTTCCGCCATCGATGAGGACCGCGTTGACCGGCTGGGCTCCGGTTTGAGGCGGATCAAGATGCCGATGCGCTCCGTCGAGGATCGTGTGGACGATTTCGAAGAGGTCGAGATGGGGTTGTCCCCCGAAGACGCACTGCTCGAGGCGGATCGGTGTTTGCGCTGCTACCGTATTCTCCTCGTTGCTGCAGAGAAGTAGAGTGGAGGGAAAGATCACATGACAACGATCCGAAAGACGGATGTTCAGGGATTTCACGTCACCATCAACGGAAGGCGGCTGAGCGCTCTGGAGGGGCAGACGATCCTTGAAGTCGCTCGCAACAATGACATCCCCATCCCCACCTTGTGCTACATCCAGAAATTGAGGCCGCTGGGCTCCTGCCGCATGTGCGTCGTGGAAGTGGAAGGCACGCCGACGCCCGTGACGGCCTGTACAACGCCCATTGCCCACGAAATGGTCA
>CAZEOY010000225.1:0-6195 GCA_964513835.1 uncultured Syntrophobacteraceae bacterium | reverse complement strand
ATGGCGAAATCCAACTGAATTTTGTGACCATAGGACTTTTCTGGCTGACAGTCAGGCGGTAGACCACCATCTCAAGCGCCCCTGCGAAGCTCGATGATTTCTTCCGGAGAAATGGCCTCGTATTCCTCCTGGAAGCTCTTTCCATCAAGCTCAAGGCTTTCGAACCTGATGCGCCCGTAACCGCGGGATCCTGAACCTCCCAGGGCGTCATGCTCGAGCAGCCGCATGACCTTGAGCAGCTCGCGGAAGCAGTCCAGGTCCAGCTTGCCGCCGTCGCCAGTATCGAAGACACGGTAGACCATCACCAGGTCAAACAGAGTCCCCGCGGGGACCCGTTCCCCGTCTTTCGGATGCCGACCCCCGCCTTTCCCTGGATCCGGTCGATGTTGTTTTCGAATTTTTCTTCCGTGAACGGCAGCCCTCTCTCGACGATCCGGTTGCGCCAATTGTCGACGAGGGTGCTGTCGCGAACAATCAGACGGGTGGGGCCCGCTTTCCAGGCCTTGTTGGTGGTGCCGAAGATGCGCAGGACAGGGTCCGTCGCGAGCTCCTCGGCCCCCGCCCCACCAACCCCGCTCCAGGTCTCCCCGTCGGGATGGACGCGATTGCTGGCCCATCCCATCAGGCATCGCAGTTTCCCCTTGAGAGAAGAACCCGGAATGTAAGGCTCCGAAGTGTAGGGGTTCTTGACCACCGGACTGTCGATGCCGCCTACCTGTCGATCTCGGGGTCGTCCCTGATCGGGTCTGCCATGCCCTTGATGGCGGGTGTGGTGGGGTGCTGGTGGCATACGATCTCGTCTTCTGTCGTCAGGTTCTGTTGCGATACAAAGTGATAGTGAGCGGCAATCGCCAGTCGTGGATATTGGGGTGGTCACCGATGAGCCGGAACTGATCGTCCAGCCCCAGGTGCTCCAGCCAATCGGTGATCCGCTGTTCTTTCTGGTTCTTGTCACGAGCGTGAAGGTTGCGGGCCAGATGGTCAGCCAGGCGAGCCCGCCAGCCGGCCTTCCCGATGTGTCCGTGGAGAGCGACCTTTTCGGCATCCTCGGCGATTTGAAGGATCCTGTAGATGAAGCCCGTACTCACCGGGGAGTCACCCTGCAGTTGCTCGTGGATCCATTTGGCGTCGCTCAAGCGCTCTGCGAAGCGCTCCCACGAGACCGGTTTCTCCGTCAGGGCGCCGACCCGGTTGCGCCCCGCATCCTTGGACCTCTCCAGGAAGGTCTCAGCCTCCCGCACCGCCCGGTTGACCGGGTGCCTTCATGAGCGTGAGCCCGGCGGACAGGGTGATGTTCGGATTGTGGCCGGTGTAGTCCCTGAACGTTTCGTTGATCCGTGCGGTGAGATGCAGGGTTTGACGCCAGGGGCCGATGAGCATCAGGTCGTCGCCTCCTGCGTACACGGTATAGGTGTCTCTGAATTCGCGATGGAGCAATCCCTTGAGATATCCCGTGAAATAGAGGTCCATCATTCGCGACAGCTGAGCCAGCCGCGAGAGGGTCAGTCGATCGTTGGCCGACACATCCCTCCGCAAACCGTGCCTAAAGATGAATCCGAGATAGTCCACATCGGCCTTCACAAGCGCAAGGAACGGTTTTCCCCGCAGTGAGCCGTCCGTGAACCGCTCGAGCGCGTCTGCCGTGATGTGCATGAAGGTCTTGGGAATGCCGGCTCCGGTCTCGAAACCCTCGTCTGGAATCCCTTCGTAGCGGGGATCCCGTGCTTCGTAGCGGTCCGCGAAAAGCGGGATGTGGTTGGCCAGGCAGCGCACCGCCCAGGGGATGGCGCTTTCTACCGATCGAGTCCTCCGCACGGATACGGTCGCTGCCATGGACTCCACAGGCTGCTCATCCAGGAGAGCCAGTTCAAGGGCGAGCACATCGACGGGATCCCATTTCCGGGGAAGCCCTCGCCCCCAGACCACCAGCTCCGCCGGACCAAGCGCCTCCCCAAAACTGCCTCGTCCTGGCACGATTGACACCGGTATCCGGTTTCAGCCTGCCTCTCCCCCGGTCTAACACCGCATGCAGTGCAGGCACCGTGGGGAACCTGGTCAGAAATGCACTGGAGTGGCGTGGTGCGGTAGGCCTTGAGTGACGCGGCGCGGTCCCCGACTTCTTCATCATCCCGTCCATCCATACGCGCCGAGTAGCGGTCGCCCATGGTGCACATCCATGCCGCGGCAGGGACAGGGCAGGAATCCGGCTTGTGATGGTAGCTCGCGATATCCTCGACCCTCTGAATATTGATGCCCCAGGGAATCCGATGCTGTTCCTGCGCATCAAATCGAAGAACAGGTTCGTATACAGAACGTGTTTGTGCGAATAAATTCCCTTTGAGCTTGGACACAACGTCGACTCGAGGTCCAGGGGCCGTCCTGTCAAATCGGATGGCCGGTCATGTGCCCGTTGCAGCAGTTTGCCCACATCGTGAAGGAGGCATCCCAGAACCAGTTCATGCATCGAATATGTCATCATCCACTCCTTGTTGATCCGAGATGCACTGATACGGCTCATTTGTCAAATCGGAGCACGGATCGCCTCAGGTCGTTTGGCCAAATCGTTTCAGCAGGAAAATCAGCAGTCGTTGAGGAAATCGACCCCGGCCTGGGCCGGTGGTACTTCCGGGATGGGCTCTTCTGAGATCGGCCCTTCTGCTGTGGGCGGCGCCATGTCCGCTTTTTCCTCTTCCGCCGGCCGGTCGTCTGATAGGGGCATCACCGGGGGATCCTCGATCCTTTCTATTTTGGGCGGTGGGTAGGCGTAGCGGACCGGAATAGAGAGTGATCGGACCTGGAATCATCAGCACTTCTGGACCCACATTATCTGGAACTATCCAGAGGCTCCGATCCAAATTCCATGTTTCTCGACCCACATTGCGTGATAATGGACCCACATTATTTGAATCAAAGGCTGTGCCTTTGACCCATGCGTCTTTTCCCGTCCAGGTTCGCCTCCAGCCCAGGCTAAGAGCGAGGCGGCGAGGCACGGACGAATTTGACATGCATGCGCCGACTCACGACTGCAGCTCTTTCTCAAGCTCGGCTACAGTCGGCAGACTCCCTTTGAGCTCGTTTGGCAAGGTCTTGACCAGACTGGTTTCCAATTGGGCCACCCCGATCGGCTTCTTGATTCCACGCAGGGCGTATTCAACAACCACTTTGTTTTTGGCCCGGCACAGCAGAAGGCCGATGCTGGGATTGTCGTCTGGATGAGGCAGAAGGTCGTCCAGTGTAGGAAACACCGCCCCGATTTGATGGGATTGAGTGGCGCAAAGGAGAGGGTCCCTCGAACTGGAGGGTGGCGAGGTAGAGCAGGAATCACATTGCGACGGTCAGTGAAGGCAGGGTAAGTCTTTGCCGAGGTGCAGCGCACAGGCTGACAGACCATGCGCTGCCCAGGCCCCCACCGCAACTCTCCGCCCCGGCCGGGGCGGTTTCATTTCTTCATTCCTCTATGACGGCTCCTGGTGTGCTTCGCGGCAGACTTCAGAAATCTCCGTCCTTCACGTAAGGGTAGCTCCACAACGTCACCTGGAGAAGGCAGGACTTGACCCACGCGAGGTACATGCCCTCCACCTCCTCGGGGGAGTGCCCCTTTTTGGCCAGGAAAGGCTTGAGAGTGAGTGTCACGGGGAAGACGAGCAGGAAAAGGTCGCGAAAGGGCACAATGTCGGTGGAGGCCGCGCCGTCGGTTCGATTCTTCCTGGAACGGTGGTGGCGCAGGCCGATCTCGTACTGGTAGTCGAGCCAGTTCTGATCGTACTCGGCTCGAGCCGTGTCGAGAATCCACTGGCCGAAGCGCTTCCGGACGGCGCCCAGGTAGTCACCAAGGGGGCGGCCGTCGCCTTTGGCGGTGAACGAGGCGAGGAGGTGCGGGTTCGAACCGACGAAGCCGTACCAGACATCGAGGATGGCCTCGACCTGGTCTTTCAATACAGCATGAGACATGCGCAGATACCTCACGTCATCCTCGCCGAACAGGACGCTCCTGCACATCAGCTCGAAATCGACGGGCTTCACGGGCGAATGCGGCACGGCATCGGTTCCAAACGTGTACCCTGGTATACTCTCAGCTGCATTCATGGGATACCTCCTGTCTTGATATTGAAGCTTGCCAGAGCCTGTCCCTCAATATTATTCTTGAATCTAGGCGCTGCTGTGCGGCCCGTAAAGAGAGCACTTTTTGGTAAGGTGGTGGAGCCTTGGATACCGAAACGTCATCGCAGGTTGCACGTCGGCAATCGAGGGAGGAGCAGACCATCCCCGTCGCTTCGATGCTCGAGAGCGTGGTTGGGTGCAAATGGTCGGTTCGCCTGCTCCAGCTGTGCGGCGAAGGGGTCAGTCGTCCCGGCGCATTTCTCCGGGCGTGCCCGGGGCTCTCCGCGAAGGTGATGAACGAGCGATGGCGCAAGATGGTCCGATTCGGCATCGTCCATCGCACCGTGATCGGCGAGAGCCCGCCTTTCGAGGTAGAGTACAGGCTGACGCCTTTTGGAAAGCGTTTCATGCGGATCCTCGATGAAGTCCGCCGCCTGCAGGAAGCCCTTGACAGCGGGGAAACGGGGCCGGCCGTCGAACCCGGCGACCCGTGAGCAAACCCCGGTCTGCGGCGACTCGATGCCGGAGCGCATCTGCTCCTGAAAGCTCTGAGCTCGAGACATCTTTGCTGCATCTCCTCACAACCGAGTGTCCGATCGAATGGTCATTTGTGCAGGGGGCCATTGCGGTCCGGAGCCGCTGGGAGTAGTATTCAAAAGGGAAAAGACGTGGTTTCCGGTTTCTGACTCCGGGTTTCCGGCATGCGACGAAGGAGGGCGGCGGGGATGGAGGATGGGCGGGTCGAAGGCAGGCCGTCCTACGAAAAGCTGCTCCTCATCTGCTGCAGC
This sequence comes from uncultured Syntrophobacteraceae bacterium, assembly GCA_964513835.1. Taxonomy (GTDB): domain Bacteria; phylum Desulfobacterota; class Syntrophobacteria; order Syntrophobacterales; family Syntrophobacteraceae; genus JALOOX01. The sequence goes on along the minus strand of CAZEOY010000225.1, from coordinate 1,306 downwards.
CTGACTTTTGTCGGGTACTTCGGCTCCTATATGCGGATGCCGGTCGTGCCGCTTTATGCCCGTTCCCTGGGGGCCGACACGGTCCTGGTCGGTTTGATCAACGGGGCCTTCCTCATGATGGCGGGCCTGCTGTCGGTTCCGCTGGGAATGCTGTCGGACCGCATCGGACGCAAGCGCCTCATCCTGCTGGGAATGCTGGGGATTTCAGCATCGGCTTTCCTGCTGAGCCTGAGTGGGTCACCCGGCGAGATGATCTGGATCAACCTGCTCATGGGGATTGGCCTGGCGGCCTTCGCTCCCACCATGATGTCCTATGTGGCGGACATCTCGCCGCTGAGCCACCTGGGACGCACCTACGGCTGGTACACACTGTCGGTTTACGTGGGCATGAGCCTGGGGCCTGCGGCGGGTGGGCTCGTGGCCGATTCGCAGGGGTTTGCGCCTGTCTTCATCGCATCGGGCTCCGTCGGCCTGTTGATGACGGGGCTGATTGCGTGCTTTTTGCCCCGGGCCCGGCACGTGATGCTGAGGAAATCCGCCCGCAGGCCTTTCGGCGTCGAGGCACGGGAGCTCATGCGGAACTGGCGGCTCATGGCGTGCTGGTTCGTGACCTTCGGCGGCTGCGTGGGGCTCGGCATGTTCGTGACCTACGTGCCCCTTCATGCGCGCGAGCAGGGAGTGAACGTGGCCCAGATCGGCCTGATCTTTGCCGCCCAGGGCCTCGTCAACGCGCTCTCCCGAATTCCCTTCGGCAGGATCAGCGACCGCGTGTCCCGGCGGAGTCACCTGGTGCTCGCGGGACTGCTGGCCTTTGCGGCATCGGTTGCCGGGTTCGGCGCGGCATCGAGCCTCCCGGGCTTTCTGGCTTCGGCCGTTGCACTCGGGGCCAGCATGGCGCTGGCCTTCACGGCGGTGGGGGCCCTCATCTCCGAAGTGGTGAATCCGCAGTCGCGGGGCCTGGCGATGGGCGGCTATAACAGCTCCATCTATTTCGGGATGATGCTGGGCTCCCTCCTGATGGGTCCGGTCATTCGCGAAGTGGGGTTCAAAAACGGTTTCTACCTGGTGGCGTGCTTCAACCTGGTGGCCACCTCCATTTTCTTCCTGGTGTTCCAGCGCGCTGGAAGCGACCGTGCCGCTCCGGAGCCGACCGGGCAGTCCTGCATGGCTCCCCCGGCCCCGCCCAAAAGATGAAAAAACCTCTGGCTGGCAGTGACCAGTGACCAGTGACCAGTGACGAGTGACTCGAAACGGCCCCTGGCAACCCTGTGAGTGGCTCATGCCCGTTGTAGAATTCTCTTCCTTC
>CAZEOY010000224.1:1715-6203 GCA_964513835.1 uncultured Syntrophobacteraceae bacterium | reverse complement strand
TTCGTGGGCTACCAGGCGGGCGTGGCCAGCGTGGTGGCGAGCCTCGACCTCATCTCCAAGGGGCCTTACTGGTGGACTTTCTGGATCGTGCACGTCCTGGTCGGAAGCCTCGTTCCGCTCATTCTCCTCATGGCGATTCCCCACAACCCGAAGGCTGTGGCCTGGGCGTCCTTCCTCATCGTGGTCACTTTCATCACCGTCCGCTTCAACTTCGTGATTCCCGACCTGGCCGTCTACAAGCTCGAGGGGCTGGAGTACACCTTTTTCCACGAACGGTTGAGAACGCACTACACGCCCAACCTGAACGAATGGCTGGTGAGTCTCTGGATCGTCTCCCTGGGACTCGCGGCATTCCTGCTGGGAACGCGTTGGTTGCCGGTCATCTCTTCTCAGAGAGGAGGTTTCGAGAATGTCCAGTAAAAGCGCGCAGCGAAAAACGGACCACCGCTGGGTGGAAATGGAAAGGCGCGATTTCCTGAAATGCTCGGCCCTGCTGGGAGGCTCCCTGGCCGCAGCGACGGCCCTCGGACGCTTCGTCCAGGACCAGGGGAGCGGGTCGGCCTGGGCGGCGTCCAACGCCGTCGGGATGAAGGACAACGCCTACGTCCACCACCTTCCCGATAACCAGATCCACTCCGTCTGCCAGCAGTGCAACACCAACTGCGGCATCAAGGTCAAGATCGTGGACGGGAGAGTCGAGAAGATCGACGGCAATCCCTACAGTCCCTGGACTCTCACCCCGCACATTCCCTATGACACACCGCTGGCCGAGGCCGCCACCATCGAGGGCGGGATCTGTCCCAAGGGGCAGGCCGGCATCCAGGCCCTCTACGACCCCTATCGTCTGGTGAAGGTGCTCAAGCGGGCGGGGAAGCGCGGCGAGAACAAGTGGAAGACCATCCCCTTCGAGGACGCTGTCAGGGAGATCGTCGACGGCGGCGACCTGTTCGGCGAAGGCCCCGTGGAAGGTCTGAAAGACATCTGCGTCCTGAGGGATCCCAAGCTGCTCAAGGATTTGGAGGACGACGCGGCGCTGGTTGCATCCAAGAAGATGACGTTGGAAGCCTTCAAGACCAAGCACGCCGCCAACCTTCCATACCTGATCGACCCCGATCATCCCGACCTCGGCCCGAAAAACAACCAGTTCTGCCTGAACTGGGGCCGACTCAAGGCGGGGCGCAGCGATCTTTTGAAGCGGTTCGTCGGGAACGCCCTGGGCACGGTCAACGCCCACGGCCACACCACCGTCTGCCAGGGGTCCCTTTACTTCACCTGCAAGGCCATGAGCGACCAGTTCACCGAGGGGAAGTTCTCGGGGGGCAGCAAGTTCTACTGGCAGGCGGACACGGGCAACGCGGAATTCATCATTTTCGTGGGGGCCAACCCTTACGAGGCCAACTACGGTCCCCCGCTGCGGGTCCAGAAGATCACCGAGGGGATGATCGACGGGCGCATGAAGATCGCCGTCATCGATCCGAGGTGCTCGAAGACGGCCTCGCGAGCCTGGAAGTGGCTGCCCGTGCGCCCCAACGGCGTGGCCGCCGTGGCCATGGGCATGATCCAGTGGATCATCGAAAACAACCGCTACAACGCCAAATACCTAGCTAACGCCAACAAGGCGGCGGCAACGGGGGACAGCGAGCCCACCTGGACCCAGGCCGCCTGGCTCGTGAAGCTCAGACCCGACGGCAGTCCCGGCCCTTATCTTCGAGGGTCGGACCTGGGCGTCGCGGTCGAAAAGCGGCCCAGGAAGGAAAGCGGTGAGTGGGATTTCGATCCTTTCGTGGTCCTCCGGGAAGGCGCCCCGGTCCCCTTCGATCCCAACGATGAAAAGACGCCCGTGAAGGGCGATCTGCTGGTCGATACCGAGGTCAACGGCATCAAGGTGAAGAGCGTTCTCCAGATTTACCGGGAGACGGCGGCGGAGAAGCCCCTGGGCCAGTGGGCGGAGATCGCCGGGCTCAAGGAAAAGGACATCGCCGACTTGGCCCGCGAATTCACGAGCCACGGCAGGAAGGCCGCCGTCGACATGCACCGGGGCGTCTCCCAGCACACCTCGGGGTTCTATAACGTCCTTTCCTGGATGATGGTGAACGTCCTCATCGGGAACCACGACTACATGGGAGGGCTCGCCAAGGCCACGGGCCACGACCTTCTGGGGAGCAAGCAGGGCATGCCCTATGACCTCGGGAAGCAGAGCGGGAAGCTGAGACCGTGGGGGATCTCCATCATCCGGCACGAGGCCGTCTACGACAAAACCACCCTGTTCGAGGGATTTCCCTCCAGGAGGGTCTGGTACCCCTTCTCGAGCGACATCTACCAGGAAGTGATCCCCAGCATGGGGGACGCTTATCCCTATCCCATCAAGGCCCTGCTGCTGTACATGGGCTCCCCGGTCTACGCCCTTCCGGCGGGCCACAAACTGGTCGAGATCCTCTCCGACCCCAAGAAGATCCCCCTCATCATCGCATCGGACATCGTCGTGGGCGAAACCACCATGTACGCCGACTACATTTTTCCCGACCTCACCTACCTGGAGCGGTGGGAATTCTCGGGGGCGCACCCGTCCGTCACGCCGAAGGTGGCGCCCTTCCGCCAGCCGGCGGCTCCTCCCCAGACCGACACCGTCACGGTCTTCGGCGAGCAGATGGTCCTTTCCCTGGAATCCCTGGTGCTGGCCATCGCCGAGCGCATGAAGCTTGCGGGCTTCGGCGAGAACGGCTTCGGACCGGGGCTCCACCTAAAGCGGGAAGAGGACCTTTACCTGCGCATGGTGGCCAACGTGGCCTACGGCGACAAGCCCGACGGCTCCGAGAAAGTGAAGCCCGCCTCGCCGGAGGAAATCCAGATCTTCGAGAAGGCCCGAAGGCACCTTCCGGCGACGGTCTTCGACGCAAACCGCTGGAAGGCCGTGGTCGGTGAGGAAATGTGGCCCTGCGTCGTCACCGTCCTCAATCGCGGCGGCCGCTTTCAGGGCTATGCCCAGGCCTACAAGGACGGGAAGCTCACCAACAAGTACGGGAAGCTCGTGGGGCTCTACTTCGACAAGTTCGTAACCACCAAGCATTCCATGACGGGAGAGCCGTACATCGGCCATGCGGTGTTCATCGACGGGCCGTGCGACTGCACGGGGAAGAAGCTCGAGGACGAGGCCCGGGGCTTCGACATGACCCTCATCACATACAAGACCATCTCGCAGACCAAGAGCCGCACGGGCGGCAATTACTGGCTGCAGGCCCTGTATCCCGAAAACACCATCGAGATATCCTCCCTGGACGCCGCCAGGCTGAAACTGCAACCGGGGGACCGGGTCCGGGTGACGTCGGCCTCCAACGAGGAAGGCGTCTGGGACCTCGGCCACGGGCGGCGGAACCCCATGATCGGACGCATCCGGGTGCTGGAGGGGCTCCGGCCGGGAGTCGTGGCCTTCTCTCTCGGCCACGGGCACTGGGCCTACGGGGCCGGGAGCGTCGTCATCGACGGCCAGACCGTCGCCGCAGACCCGCGACGCGCCACGGGAGTCCATGCCAATGCGGCCATGAGGGTGGACCCGGTTCTGAAGAACACGGGCCTTGTGGACACGGTGGGCGGGAGCGCCGTCTTTTACCAGAGCCAGGTCAAACTGGTGAAGGTGTAATCCGGTTTACTTGAGCTCTTATCCACACGATCGAAATAAACCGGCACCCGAGGGATGTCGTGGTGCGAATCCTCTACATCCCATCGGGCGGCCGGTCCTCCTGAAATCCCATCCTTCTTCTCGTGTGGAAGGCATGGCGAAAGGCGACGGTCAGGTACTCTGCAAGGAGCTGGTCCTTTTCATCGCGGGAATCTTTCCGATGGCGCATTTATGATTTGACCTTGCCTGCCTTCCTCATTGAATGCATTATCCGTCATAGAGGGCCGAGAAGATCCGTGAACCCGAGGATATAGGAGGAACCATGTACCTGCCCGAAATTTATGACAAGTTTCGCCAGCAATACGCGGACATTACCGAAAAGTATCAGCAGCTGGGCCTGGCCTGCCGGGCAGCCGGTCCCCTGGAGCAGAAGGTTCAGGACCTGGTGAAGCTGGGCATCGCCATCGGCGCCAACTCGCCGGGAGCCGTCCGTTCGCATACCAGGAAGGCACTCGCGTCCGGCGCTGCACCGGAAGAAATCATCCACACCGTCTTGCTGGCCCTGACCACAACGGGGTTCCCCAATATGATCGCGGCATTGGGCTGGGTGAGGGAAGTCCTGGAAAAGGAGACGGGTCAGTAGAGGCTGTGACGGAAGTGTAAACATTGCGTAGGGTCCGGGGGTGGGCAACGCTGTAGATTTTGCCCACCCTGTTCGAAAGACCACGCTGCCGTAATTGGCGCTGTCACACATCGAAACAGACGCAGCCTGCTGATCGATCCGCCTCCGATTCAGAGACGCTGCTTCCTGCTCAGACGACGATTTCCATCGCATTGTAGACAAAGCTCAGGTTCAGGCGAATACAGAATCG
>CAZEOY010000224.1:0-1705 GCA_964513835.1 uncultured Syntrophobacteraceae bacterium | reverse complement strand
CATTCGATGCAGCGCTCCTCATGCCACCGGACATCCTGGGCCAGGGGCTGGAGACCCACACCCAGATCCTCGAGGAAGCTCAGGGCGGCCGTGAGATCCTTCTTTGCGGCCGTGACCTCGACGACCAGTCGCCCCTGTTCCCTGGGGGTGATGCGGGCTCTCAGGATGTTGACCATGACATTGTAGTCTTTCACCAACCGGTAGGTGACGGGCTGGTCGACCAGGTTCGGAGGGAAGGTCAGCACGAGCCGTTTTTTCTTCATGGCGCAGTCCCTCCCGCCCGGGAGTTCTCGATGGCGTCCCCGGAGCTTTTCAGCGCGGTGACAGCCACCGGCCTTTCGTTGAGGGTTTTGAAGCACACGCCGGAATCCACCGATGGCAGCGTGGTCACGGGTTGAGTGAGCAGAAAGCTGCCGTCCCGGATCCAGCCCTTCAGCGTCTCGGCTATCTCTTTTGCCCGAACATAAGAAGAGAGACCGGATGTGGAGACCTTTTTCCCATTGACGGTTATGGAGCCTGATTTGAGCTCGGCGTAGGTGACTTCCCCCAGGCTTCCCGCGATGCCCATGGGGTAAGCCTCGCTGTAGTCCACCACCTGGGCGACGATGTCCGCATCGGTCACCGCGGCGTAGTGGAGCGTCTCTTCATCCACAATGGGAATAGGCACCCCGATCCCCACCGCAAGGGTGACCCCGTATCCCGTGAAGGACGCACCCCGGAGCCATCGCGCACTCATCTGCTTCAGATCACCCATGACCGACAGCGTGCCCGACCCCATTCGCGGCACGCTCCGATCGGTTCGCGGCACTCCCGGATTGTGCTGGGTGCCGCTCCCCACCACATATCCGATGCCGCCCCCAAGGAAGATGCGGCTTCCCATTCCGATGGTCCGGTACAGGGGGTCGTTGAGCAGCGGGCTGAGCTGACCCGCGCTGCAATAGGTCGCATTTCTCATTCCGGGCTGAAGTACACCCATGTAGGTATGGATCACCCGGTCGGAGAGATTCACGGCGACGTTGTAATTCTGGTAGGCATTGCGGACATTGAAGAGGACAGCCTCGTTCATGTCCTGCAGCCGAATCCAGGTCTCGAGCCTGCGCCGTGGATAACAGTCGGTCCCGTAGCCCTCGGCAGCCAGCTTGACATCCTTCCCCGCCACCAGGTCTTCGATCACGTGCGCGCCGCCGTATCGAAAGGCACCGGGATAGATCCTGTTTCTCGGGTCATCGTCGGCGATGGCCGTGGCTCCGAGGAACAAGTCGACTGCTGCCAGGCCCGTGCAGGCGGGGATACCGTTCAGGGTGGCGGCGCCGCCGCCGAGCTTCATTCTCGGCGTGGTATGGCCTACATTAAAGTAAGCGCCTGATGAGCACATGGGAGCGAAGGTGCCCGTGGTGACCACGTCCACCTCGGCCGCTGCCTTCTTCAACCCCTTCTTCCTGACCAGGGGAATGATCTCCTCCGCATTGAAGACTACGGCCTGTCCTCTTGCGATCTTCTCGTTGATTTCTTCAATTGTCTTTTTCATCCGGTTCCTCCTGCATCTCATCCGGATCAAGCATCCGGCGAAGTCCGTGCTTCAGCGACCCTCTCTGCAGGAGAAGCCATTATCCATAACACCCGCCACCACCTCCTCTCGCCAAGCAGTCCCCGCCAACATGTAACCGGCGGGGTCTAAGTTTGTGAAATGCATCGGTCAACGATG
>CAZEOY010000223.1:0-6215 GCA_964513835.1 uncultured Syntrophobacteraceae bacterium | reverse complement strand
CCAGTGTGTCTCCCAGGAGAGCGCCTCCTATGACGGCCAGGGACCACTTCCCGAGACCGCGGAGAAAACCCCTTCGGTCCATCAATTCCTTTTCGGAAATGTCATCTTGCTCATTCTCCGACGTCTTTTGAACCTTATCCATCACCAACCTCCATTCTCTCGCGAATGAACCCATCCAAGGTGCCGTTGATTCGTTGAATGCGCGGTCTCCCGCTCATGTGGGAACGACCGGACGATTGACCTGTTGGTGCCGCAAGGCTGTCACTGCTCGCTGGGCTGATCGCAACTTGCCGCTATTCGGCGCCGAGCCTGGAAAAGTGCATGCTCACAAGTCGCCATTTGCCTTTCACCTTTTCAAGGGTACCGGACATGTTCAGGACACGCTCTCTCTTCTCATCTTTCAACGTGCCCTCAATGGTGGTCGACACGGCGAACCACGCGAAATTGCCCCTGGAGGCGGCAGTGCCCCAGTCGTATTGGAATGTCAGGGTATTGGCATCGAACCGGTTGAAGAATTGATCATAGGCGCCTCCGATGGCTTCATCTCCAACGTAAACCTCGCCGGGACCCGTGCCCATGAGGACCACGTCAGGACTGGAAGCGTACATCTCCATCACACCCTTGATGTCGTGCGCGCTGAACGCCTTGTTGTGCTGTTCCACCAGGGCCTTCACCTCGGCATTGACCTTTGCGTCCCGCTGTTGCGCGAGACAGGGCAGGGCCAGACCGAAGGAGACCAGCACCATAAGAAGCACACACCTCTTCATGATCATAACCTCTCCTTTCCTTGCGTGTGAGTAAAGGACAAAAGCGGAAATACAGGTTCAAGCCCGTGTCTTGAAGAAAATAGTCAACTGCAGCAGACTGACTCGTTCACCGTGTCTCAATACAACCTTTGGGCAGCTCCATGGGCGCCGTCTCTTGCGCCTAGAACGACAGCACCGCCTTGAACCAGACGTAGTCACCGCTGAGGCGGTGGTTGACGTCGATCTCGGGGAGCCATTTCACTTCAGCCAGGATGGTGTGACCGCAGATCGGTGGAGAAACGTACGAAACGACTGGTCCAATGCCCTGGGTGCGGCCTTCGAAGGAGCCGAGCACCGCGCCGGACCCGCTGTCGGCGGTGAACTGCTTCCAGTAAAAGGCGTTGAAGCCGACTCCGATGAACCCGTATCGGGAGAGGGGCAGGTGCTCGGCAACGGTCAAGTCCAGGTGGAAAACGTCACCGCTGTGGTAGTCCGTGGCATCGTTTTCGGTGTTGAAATCCAGGCCGGCGACGGCGGATACTTCCAGGCCGATTTTCGAGCTCAGGTAGCTGAACGAGACGACAGGCTCGAAGGTCCAGTAGTTCAGCCCCACGTTGGCCAGTTGGCCCTTGGTGAAGTCGCCCGTCGGGGCATAGATGTCGAGCCGCGCGTCCCATTTGAAATCGCCCTTGCTCCAGGCGAGCCAAAAGGGAATGAGGGTGATGTCGCCGATGCCCTCCGCCTTGTCACGCTTGCTGATGGAGCGGCCGGGGCGGGGAAGCCTCGTGTTCAGGTCGACGTCCGCTTCCACCTCGGCCCAAATATAGGGAACGAGCACTGCAACGTTGAACGTGCCATCGAGAATGCCGAACGGGGTCTTGTAGGCAAGGCCGATCACGTCGGCATAAGTGGTCACGTCAAGGTTTGCCGCGACGAGGCCGCCGAACGGAAGTTGTCGGTCACCCCCGGCGGACCCGTTATAATAATTGAAAAAGTTGAAAACCGCGAATCCAGGGGGAGCTGTGTCGATGAAAGAGGCCATGCCGCCGGGGGAATAGTGGCCCATCCCATTCTCAGCGGCAAAGACTTCGGAGGGTTGCACCGTCGCAAAACAGAGCCCCCATACCAGGCCGACGAAAACCACTACTCTCTTCATAAACTCAATCCTTTCTCAATTCCCATGTTCAACACCGCGCCGACAATGGCTCAGAGCTCTCGCTCCCGGGTCCGGTACTCGATGAGGTCCCTCTCATTTTTCAGATCCTCCAGAAGCTCTTCCTCAAGCTCCTGAAGGAGTGTGGCAAACTCTTTCCGATAGGCCGGCGCCTCTTCTGTCATGGACTGGGACCAGGTTTCGAGGGCAGCGAGACATTCCCGGATATCATCACACAAGGACCGGAATGATTCGCTCCTGGTGTACAGGCGCTCCAGAGAGTCACGGTGCTCTGGAAAGCGGGCTATGATGAGATCAAGTGGCGCGATGCCGCCGGTCATTGTCGCCCCCTCTGGTGGTCAATCCTGAATTTCGCAGGAAAATCTTCCCGGTTTTCCCGCAGTCCGAGTGGAAGCCATGATGATCTTCCGAGGCCGTCCCATGACAGAGGGATCTACGAACTGTATGCATGAGGTCAGGAACGTCGGAGAGTCGAGAGTCGGCCTGAATCACGATCGGTCGCTCTTGTTCCGGATTTCGTACTTTGAGCGGCAACAGGATACGATAACAAGTCTTTCAATTCAAAGCTGATCTGGGGTATGTAACGGTTACTTCGACTGATGGACTTGGTTCTGGCATGCATGTGACAATATGTGACATGCTGTGAAAACTTGACGGTTTGACGTCTTTCCCTATCAAGGATTGCCCCATGTGTCCAGAGCGGTCAGGCCCCCCTTCAACTGTCCCCGCTGAAGACCTGGGGGTCTCCGAGGTGGCCGTAAGAGATCAGCTGGCAAAGCTCTTCGCAAGCCCGGAGTTTGTCAGAAGGCCTGTCCTGAGAAGCTTTCTCTCCTTTGTTGTGGAGAAAGTCCTGGCCGGGCGAGCTCACGAGGTCAAGGAATACACGGTGGCCATCGAGGTGTTTGACAGGAGGGAGAACTTCGACACGTCCAAAGACTCCATTGTACGCATCCAGGCGGGGCGACTTCGTCGGGCGCTGGAACGTTACTATGCCTCTTGCAGCGGCCACGATCCGGTGAGGATCGAAATACCCAGGGGAAGCTATGTTCCGACCTTTCACAAGATCAGCACAGGTGAGCCCGGCAAGGGAGGAGAATCCTGGCCCGAATGGGGAGGAGCCAGACCCACGGAATCCCCTGGACCAACGGTGGCGGTCCTGCCTCTGGTCAACATGACGAACGACCCGGGACAGGAGTACTTCGCCGATGGACTGACGGAGGAACTGACCCACGAGCTTGCACGGTATCAGGGCCTGAGTGTTGTGGCCAGTTACTCCACCATTCAGATGAAAAATGAGAGAGCCGGCGCAAGGGAGATGGCTCAGAGGTTGGGGGTGCGGTTTCTCCTGGAGGGAGGGGTGCGCAGGGATCCCGATATTATCAAGATATCCGTTCGCTTGATCGACGCGGCAACCGAGCTGCAGGTCTGGAGGGAGCAATACCGGCGCGAGCTCAAAACCGTAAGCCTCATCGCCTTGCAGGAAGAGATCGCCGGCAAGGTGGCGGGCAAGATCGGGGACCTGTTTGGAGTCATCTCCACACGCATGTCCAAAGAATCCCAGAAGAAACCTCCCGAGAGTCTGAACACATATGACGCGCTTCTGAGATATTTTCATTATGTTTTTTGCTTATCATCGGAATCCTTCACTGCAGCATTCAAAGCGCTGGGTGACGCTGTGGCCGAGGAGCCGGAAAATGGACTGGCATGGTCCCTTCTCGCACACCTCTACGCCAATAACTATGCGCTGGAACACGGTGACGCGGGCACATCCCTTGAAACGGCCACGGCCATGGCCCGCAAAGGGGTTGCTCTGGATCCTGGAAACCAGCTGGCTCATCTCATCCTGGCTTTTGTGCTCTTTTTGCACAACGAAAGGGACAGCTTCTTTCGGGAGGCGGAGATCTCCTTTGCCCTCAACCCCAACAATCCTGCCAACATCTCTTGGGTTGGATGGGCGAGGGCACTGTATGGGGACTGGGAGCCAGGTCTTGCACTGCTGGCAAAAGGGATGCGGCTGAACCCCCACTGCCCCGGTTGGTATTATGCCGCCCCGTATTTCGACTACTTTCGCCAGGGAAAGTACCCGGAAGCCCTTGAAGCAGCCAGGCAATTCAACACGCCGCAGCTCTTCTGGGACCCTCTCCTGCTGGCCGCAGCTCTGGGCCAGATGGGAAGAGAACGGGAGGCCCGAGCCGAGGTCGACCGACTGCTCGCGTTGAAGCCGGACTTCCCTGCTCGTGGATCCTGCCTGATCAGTATGTACGTCAAGACCCCTTCTCTAGTTGAAGCGATACTCGACGGCCTGCGAAAAGCGGGTCTGAAGATTTGAATCAGCCCTTTCCCACTGGATTCTGCACCCACCGCCCGTCCCAAGCCCGGGATGAATGGGCTGAAGAGCCAAAGGCGAGATACGACCAGCCATTTTGGCTTTCATACGCTTTTCCCTCTGAGTGCTGAGTCCCCCCCTCCTGCCATTGTATGTAACCAAGGCCAAAGATCCGCTCCGGGCCAGCAAATTGAAGGTTTCGATAACTTGCCAATCCAGAAAGCGCGGACGAACATCGGCGCACAACGAGTATGATTCTGACAAGTTGTGTTTTTCAGCGATCGGGAAATCGAAGGGAAGATCGTGCATTTTCGATGAATGCGATTTTTATACTTCTGATCGCATGATCGAGTGCTATCCTTACCTTCTCCCGCTTGGCGTGGTCCAGGTGAGCTACCGACCTTCGTCCTCCAACGAATAAAGCCTTCTCAACCTCTTCGTTCGCAGCCCCTTTTTTCTCGCTTGGTCCACTTCCAGTTCGATCCTGACAAGAGCCTTGGATTAGCACCTCTCTCGCTCGAATCTGAATACGCATCAATGCTGGCTGCACGGAAGCGCGGAATTGTGAAAAGGTGGTGGTCGTCGGACGATGGCGGAAGAAATTACCGGTCGGGATGCAGTGAAATAAGCGCGGAAAGCCTTGCAGCGGCTCACCAATCTCAATAAGATGGGTTTCCGTAGGCATAGAGAAGAGAGATTTCATTCAACGGATAGGCGACTTTGGCTTGAGAAACCATGAAGTTCGAAGTACGGGTGGGGGAGCTGGATGGAAGAAAAACGTCCTTCGGATGCGAGGGTGAAATTTGCTAAAAACATGAGATATTACCGGAAGTTAAAAAGAATAACCCTGATGGAACTGCAGGGGCTTACTGGGCTGACATACGGGTATCTGGGCGAAGTGGAGCGTCTGAACGTGAACATCTCGCTCGACAATATGGACAAAATCGCCAAGGCCCTGGAGGTGCCGCTGGATCAAATGATTAAGTGACGGTTGGAATTGCCTGGTTGATTTGTTGCCCGCCTTCGTTTTGATCATACAAAACCTTACAAAATGACCCTCCAAAAGAAAGCGTTTGCGCTTCAAAAATAATCGATATCTCATACATTCCAGTGGAGGTACTCGATGTCCGAAAACGCTGCGACCTATGACTGCTGTGGCTCGCGCATTAAAGAAAAGCTGGTTCGTGAGCTCGGCCCCCTGGTAATGAATGCCCTGAGTGACGACCTGGTGACGGAGGTGATGCTCAATCCCGACGGCACCCGGTGGATTGAACGGCTGGATAGCGGCATGACGCGCATCGGGAAAATGTCTGCCATCACGGCCGAAGCCCTCCTGGGAACGGTCGCATCGACGCTGGATACGGTGATCACCCGCGATAGACCCACGTTGGAATGGGAGTTGATCCTGGATGGGAGCCGTTTTGCCGGCATGCTGCCACCGGTCGTTTCGGGGCCTGCCTTCGTGATCCGGAAGCGGGCCAACCGGGTGTACACGCTGAGCGACTATGTCGCCCACGGGATCATGACTGAAATCGATCAAACGATTCTGGCACGAGCCATCAGGGAAAGGGAAAACATCCTGGTGGTTGGAGGGACCCGCTCCGGAAAGACGACGCTCACCGATGCTCTCATCGATGAGATGGTCGCCGCCACACCGGACCATCGCCTCGTCATCATTGAAGATACCGCCGAAATTCAATGCTCCGCCGAAAACGCTCTACTGCTGCACACAGCGGAAAACGTGGGGATGCTCGAGCTCCTGCGCCTCACCCTGCGCAGCCTGCCGGATCGCATCCAGGTCGGTGAAGTGAGGGGAGGGGAAGCGCTCTCCCTTCTCAAAGCCTGGAACACGGGACACCCGGTCGGTGTGGCGACGGTCCATGCCAACAATACGGTGGCCGATCTGGTTCGACTGGGACAGCTCATTGGGGAGGTGAGCGCTTCTCCGAGCTTGGCACTGATCGGAGAG
>CAZEOY010000222.1:0-6240 GCA_964513835.1 uncultured Syntrophobacteraceae bacterium | reverse complement strand
TCACCATGCTGCAGAAGATGGCGGATGACGGGGTGGAAAACGCCTTCACGCGTGCGGCGGACATGAAGCCCTGCCCCATCGGCTCGGATTCGGCTTGCTGCAAGCACTGCTTCATGGGTCCGTGCCGTTTGAACGCCAAAGACCCCTATTCCAAAGTGGGAGTCTGCGGTGCGACGATCGATACGATTGCGGCGCGCAACTTCGCCCGCATGGTGGCGAGCGGCGCTTCGGCTCACACGGACCACGGCATGGGGATCCTGGATGTATTTCGCGGGATCGTGACCGGGAAGATCGAAGGGTTCCAAATCAAGGATGAAGTGAAGCTTCGCAGCGTGGCCGAGTCCATCGGGATCGAGACGGCGGGTCGGGAGACCATGGACATCGCCAAGGAGCTCTACACGGAGTTGGAGAGCACCTACACGCAGGTGGAGGGAGAGATTCCCTTTGCCAAGCGTGTTCCCGAAAAGACTCTCGAGCTTTGGAGGAAGTACGACCTGGTTCCCCGCGGGGCCATGCGCGAGATCATGGAGATCATGCACCGGACCCACATGGGTGTGGATCAGGACTATGAGAACATGGTGCGTCAATGCTCCCGTACGGCCCTTTCCGATGGCTGGGGGGGCTCCATGGTGGCCACCGAGCTCTCGGACATCATGTTCGGAACGCCCAAGCCGCTGGTGGCGGGCGTGAACATGGGGGCACTCAAAGAAGACTACGTCAACATTTGTGTTCATGGTCATGAACCGTTGCTTTTCGAGTCGATGATCGACTCGGCCAACGATCCGGTGAACATTGAGAAGGCCAAGGCGGCGGGAGCCAAGGGAATCCAGCTGGTGGGCATGTGCTGCTCGGGTGCTGAAGTCCTGGCCCGCCACGGCGTGCCGCACGCCGGGAACTTCATGAGCACGGAAGCTGTGGTGGCGACGGGCGCCGTCGACGCCATGGCCGTGGATGTCCAGTGCATCATGCAGGCCCTCGGGACGGTGGCCAAATGCTATGGCACCAAGTTTTTCACCACCAACCGCCGCGCCCGTATCGATGGGGCCATTCACATCGAATACGACGATCATCATGGTCGCCAGTGCACGGACCAGGTGGTGGACATGGCCATCGAGCGGTTCCAGAACCGCCCGGGCAAGGTGACGATCCCGAGCCGTCTGGACTTGGGCATTCACGGGTTCTCTCACGAGTACATTAACTACATGCTGGGTGGAACCTTCCGTGGATCCTATGTTCCCTTGAACGACAACATCATCAACGGGCGCATCCGGGGTGTCGCGGGAGTCGTCGGTTGTACGAACATCAGAGTGAAGCACGACTATGTGCACGTGGAGCTCGTGAAGGAGCTCATCCGGAACAACGTCCTGGTGGTACAGACGGGCTGCTCGCAGATCTCGCTGGCCAAAGCCGGGCTCATGAAGCCCGACGCGGCGGTTCTGGCGGGAGAAGGCCTCCAGGAAGTGTGCGAGACGGTGGGTATGCCGCCGGTTTTGAGCCTGGGTTCCTGCGTGGACAACAGCCGGATTCTCATCGCCTGCGCTGAGATGGTGAAGATGGGAGGTCTCGGCAACAGCATTTCCGATCTGCCTGTGGCGGGTTGTGCACCGGAGTACATGAGCGAGAAGGCCATCTCCATCGGCCAGTACTTCGTGGCCTCGGGCGTTTACACGGTGTTCGGCGTGACGTTCCCGTCGGTGCAGGGCACCAAGTTCCACAAGCACCTGTTCGAAGATCTGGAGGAGATGGGGTTCGGCAAGTGGGGATTCGCCACGGATCCTTACGACATCGCTCACCTCATGATCTCGCACATCGACAAGAAGCGCATGGCTCTTGGCATCATGGGCGAGCGTGAACGCAAGCTCTTCAGCATGGAAGACCGCCGGGGCTAGTGCAAGGGAATCGGAAGAGGGGGAGATTTGAGACTGCGCCGCCCTCTTCCGTCGAATCACAATCTTGGCTTGAAGCCGAGCTTGACGCAACCCTAATCCAAACAATCGCTGCTTCTGTAGAAGGAGTAAAGTTATGTCAAGATTAGTTGCTTTTGCAGCCATTCAGGGTGCTTACAACATCATTTCCAAAGCGGACGGCGCTTTCAAGCGCGCCATGGACAAGTACGGCGCCAACCAGCCGCTGGCTTTTCCCAACACGGCATATTACCTGCCGGTCATCTATTCGATTCTCGGCATGAAAGTCGAGAAACTGGCCGATGCCGAGCCGGTTCTGGCTCGCTGCAGGGCGTTGCTGCCGCCTCACATCAAGACCAAGAGCAACATCCACGTTCCGTATCTAGGCCATCTTCTGGATGCCGGTATGGCTGCCATCCTGGCTGAAGAAATTGTCGAAGCCATCCGCTACGTGGAGGATCCCGATTTCTATCTTCCGGGTGAAGACTGCGATCTGGACAACGGCAAGATGTGGCTGGGCGCTGCCGATGATGTCATCATGCGTAAGCGCGGTGTGGAGTTTGTGGATGGCTCCGCTCCAGGTTTTGCGGCCATTGTCGGTGCTGCCCCCAGCCCCGAGATCGCCAAGATGATTGTCGAAGATTACCAGAAGAAGAACCTTTACATCTTCCTCGCTGCCAACCAGGCCGGGACGACTGTGGCTCAGCAGTTGGTGGAAGCCGGTGTGCAGATCGGTTGGGGCACGCGTATTGTTCCTTTCGGCCCGGACATTTCCGCAGCCGTTTTCGCCCTGGGTTTTGCCAACCGCGCCGGTATGGCATTTGGAGGCATCCAGCCGGGCGATTACAAGGCCATTCTCAAGTACAACAAGGACCGTGTTTTCGCATTCGTGAACGCTCTCGGCGAAGTAAATGCCGAGTGGGCTGCCAACGCCGCCGGTGCAGTCAACTGGGGATTTCCGACCCTGGCCGACACGGATATTCCTGAAATCCTCCCGACCGGTGTTTGCACCTATGAGCACGTGGTCGCCAACGTTCCGCATGAGCAGATGACCGCTCGCTCCATTGAAGTTCGTGGTCTCAAAGTTGCCATCACTGAAATCCCCATCCCTGTATCCTTCGGTCCTGCCTTCGAGGGCGAGCGTGTTCGAAAGGACGATGTGTATGTGGAGTGCGGCGGTGGGAAAACCCCTTGCTTCGAGCTGGTCCAGATCGCCGACATGGCCGATGTGGAAGACGGCAGGGTCGAAGTGTTCGGCCCGGACATCAAGGACGTGCAGGCCGGCAGTCGTTTGCCGCTCGCGGTTACCGTGCAGGTGGCCGGGCGCAAAATGCAGACCGACTATGAGCCGATCCTCGAGCGCCAGATGCACCATCTGGTGAACTACGCCCAGGGAATCATGCACATCGGGCAGCGCGACATCGCCTGGTACCGCATCGGCAAGCAGGCGGTGGAGAAGGGATTCACCTTCGAGCACATCGGAAAGATCCTCCATGCCAAGTTCCACCAGGATTTCGGAGCGATTTTCGACAAGTGCCAGGTGAAGATTTACACGGATGAAGCCAAGGTGAGGGAAATGCTCCACGTGGCGCAGGAAGCCTACAAGGTGCGCGACGCCCGTGTCGAGAACATGACGGACGAAACGTGCGACATCTATTACTCCTGCACGCTGTGCCAGTCCTTTGCTCCCACCCATGTGTGCGTCATCAGCCCCGAGCGCACGGGTCTTTGCGGCGCTTACAACTGGCTGGACTGCAAGGCCTCGAACGAAATCAACCCCACAGGCCCCAATCAGCCCATCGAGAAGGGGGAGACACTCGATCCTAAATTGGGCAACTGGAAGGGCGTCAATGATTTTGTTTACAAAGCGTCCCGCCAGTCGGTCGCCTCGTACAATTTCTACAGCCTGGTCTATGATCCCATGACAACGTGCGGCTGCTGCGAGTGCATCGCTGCCGTTCTGCCCACCTGCAACGGCATCATGACGGTTAACCGCGACTACACGGGCATGACGCCGAGCGGTATGAAGTTCACGACGCTGGCCGGCACTATCGGCGGTGGGAACGTGACCCCCGGTTTCGTGGGCCACAGCAAGTTCAACATCACTCAGCGCAAGTACATCGCCGGAGACGGCGGTTTGGCGCGCCTGGTGTGGATGCCGAAGATTCTCAAGGAAGAGCTTCGCGAGCGTTTGTTGAAGCGTGGCGAGGAGATCGGCATCCCCAACTTCATCGACATGATCGCCACCGACGAGGATGCGACCACGGAAGATGAAGTGTACGCATTCATGGAGAAAGTGGGGCATCCCGCCCTGACGATGGACAGCATTCTCGGATAGGACTCGCGCGGGGGAGCGATCCCCCGCGCCTAACCGGATTTACGGTACAGATTCCGTATGCGATGAGGAGAGAGACAGATGGGTCTTACTGGTATTCAAATCTTTAAGTTGCTTCCCAAGACCAACTGTGGTGAATGTGGCGTTCCCACTTGTCTGGCCTTTGCTATGAACCTGGCGGCAGGCAAAGCCGAGCTGGAAAAGTGCCCCTATGTGTCCGAGGAGGCCAAAGAAAAGCTTGCTGCCGAATCGGCTCCTCCCATTCGGCCTCTCACCATCGGAACGGGTGAGTATGCTCTGAAGGTCGGTGGCGAAACCGTCATGTTCCGCCATGAGAAGACCTTCGTCAATCCTCCGGGGCTGGCCGCGGTTGTGTCGACGGACGAGGACGATGCCAGTGTGACCGGCAAAATGGATCGTATGAAGGCAGCCCAGTATGACCGTGTGGGACTCAAGCTTCGTGCGGATTTGTTTGCGGTCAAGGATGCCAGCGGGGATGCGGGGAAATTCACGGCGCTGGCCAAGAAGGTTTCGGATGGTACCGGAGCAGGCCTCATCCTCATGTCGGAGAGCGTGGATGTCCTTAAAGCGGCCGTTGCGGAGCTCAAAGACAAGAAGCCTCTCATTTACGCAGCGACGGCAGCCAATGCCGATGCACTGGGTGAGGTCGCCAAGGAAGCGGATTGTCCGCTTGCCATCAAGGGTGACGGCTCTATTGACAGCGTCATCGCAGTCAGCGAGAAATTGTTGGGTATGGGCCTCAAGGATCTGGTCCTTGACACCGGAACGCGCGATCTCAAGAAAGCCTTCGAGGAGCAGATCCTCATTCGGCGTGCAGCCCTCAAGGACCGCTTCCGTCCCCTGGGATTCCCCACGCTGATCATGGCCAACGAGATGGGCGCCAACCTCATGGAAGAGAGCTTGGTGGCAGCGACGTTCATCGCCAAATACGGCGCAGTCCTGGTCCTCAGCGATTTCCAGGCCGACAGCCTGTTCCCGCTCTTCCTCGATCGCCTCAACATTTACACAGATCCGCAGCGGCCCATGACGGCCGAGCAGGGAATCTATCCCCTCAACAACCCCGATGAGAATTCGCCTGTCCTGGTCACCTGCAATTTCTCGCTCACCTACTTCATCGTATCGGGTGAAATCGAGTCGAGCCGTGTGCCGGCGTGGCTTTGCATTCAGGACACCGAGGGCCTCTCCGTCATGACGGCCTGGGCGGCGGGCAAGTTCTCCGGTGAAAGTGTGGGGACGTTCATCAACAAGTGCGGCATCAAGGACAAGGTGAAACACAAGAGCTTGGTGATCCCAGGATATGCAGCGGGAATCAGCGGCGAGCTGGAAGAAGAGTTGAGCGGCTGGAACATCGTGGTCGGTCCAAGGGAAGCCAGCCAGATTCCCAAGTTCCTCAAGTCCTGGAAACCCGCATAAGCTCGGGATCCTGGAAACGTACACCCGCCCGTTTCAAGTCCAACCGGCGCAGCGTCAAGCCTGCTGCGCCGGCTTCGCCTGCGCCGTTGGTTTGATCCCGAGTCTGGAAATGCCGAGCTTGCTCCGCTGTGGGTCGTCCTCGGGAAGAACGACGCGCCGTATTGTGGAAAACTGGGGTTAAGGAGGAGTTCGAATGAAGTGTATCGGTGAAAACCTGAATATCATGAGCGTCAAGTATGGCAAGGCCCTCAAGGAAAGAGATGCCAAGCCTTTGCAGGAGCTCGCCGTCCAGCAGGCCGAAGCCGGCATGGACTGGATCGACCTGAACATCGGTCCCGCGGGCAAGATGGGGGAAGAGCTCATGAACTGGCTCGTACCCGTCATCCATGAAGTGGTCGATAAGCCGTTGGCTCTGGATACCTCCAACGTCAAAGCGATCGAAGCCGGTCTGAAGAAGCATACGAAGTGCCGCGCTTTGATCAATTCGATCATGGTGCGCCCTGAGCGCATGGCTGCCCTCCTGCCGCTCGCCAAGCAGTACGATGCGGACTTCGTGGCCCTGCTGTG
>CAZEOY010000221.1:0-6260 GCA_964513835.1 uncultured Syntrophobacteraceae bacterium | reverse complement strand
TTGACCGTATCCACTGGCTCGGACACGATTGCATTCGACTGGACGGAAGCGTTGTCGTCTGTATCGACCCTTATCAGCTCACCGCCAGCCGTCCCGCAGATCTCATCCTCATCACTCATGAGCACTTCGACCATTGTTCCCCCGAAGACGTGGCCAAAGTGAGCAAGCAGGACAGTGTCATCGTCACGGACGCGGCCTCCGCCAGGAAGCTGAAGGGGGACGTGCGCGTGGTGGCGCCGGGCGACCGGCTCAATGTGAAGGGCGTCGATATCGAGGTCCACCCGGCCTACAACACCAACAAGGATTTCCACCCCAAAAAAGCGGGGATGCTCTCCTTCATCATCACTCTGGACGGAGTCCGGTACTATCACTGCGGAGATACGGATGTCATCCCGGAAATGAAGAATCTCCAGGCGGACGTCGCCTTCCTGGCCGTCTCCGGCACTTACGTCATGACGGCGGAAGAAGCCGTGGAAGCAGCCCGGACCATCAAGCCCAAAGTGGCGATCCCCATGCACTACGGGGCCATCGTGGGCAGCGATGACGATGCGGTGCGATTCAAAAAGGCCCTCGAAGGGGAGATCGAGGTCACCATCCTCAAGAAAGAGACCGCGTAGGTTCGCTAAAAGGTTGAAGCAACAGGGAGAAAGCCATGCCGGCCGCTTATCTCCAAGCCCACCGCTCCGGACGCCTCCAGGAGAGCGTCCGGAGAAGCATGGAGTGGATGAAGAAGTGCACCCTTTGCCCACGCCTGTGCGGCGTGAACCGGCTGGAGGGAGAGACGGGGTACTGCCGTACGGGAAAGCATGCCGTCGTAGCCAGCTATGGCCCGCACTTCGGGGAGGAACGCCCCCTGGTGGGAAGGAGGGGGTCGGGGACGATCTTCTTCTCCCACTGCAACCTTTTCTGTATCTTCTGTCAAAACTATGACATCAGTCACGGTGGTGAAGGGCGTCCCGTCAGCGCCGAGACGCTGGCCGACGTCATGGTCCATCTTCAGGATCAGGGATGCCACAACATCAATTTCGTCACACCCAGCCACGTCATCGCACCCATTCTCGAGGCGCTCTCGCTGGCCGTCGACAAGGGTCTCACCGTGCCCCTGGTCTACAACACGGGCGGGTATGATCGCACTTCGGCGCTCAAGCTCCTGGACGGCATCGTCGATATATACATGCCGGATTTCAAGTTTTGGGATTCTGAAGTTTCCAAGAGGTTGAGCGATGCACCCGACTATGCGGAGCGGGCGCGAAAGGCGGTCAAGGAAATGCACAGGCAGGTGGGAGACCTGGAAATGGATGCAGGCGGGGTGGCTCAACGAGGACTGCTCGTTCGTCACCTGGTCATGCCCCGGGGTCTCGCAGGCACATCGTCCGTCATGCATTTCCTGGCAACCGAGATCTCCCGGAACACGTATGTCAACATCATGAGCCAATACCACCCCTGTGGTGGGGCGGTGGGACAACCCGATCTCGGCCGGCGGATCACTTCCGGTGAGTTCGAGGAGGCTCTTGAGATGGCACGTCGGGAGGGACTGGACCGCCTGGACGAACGGCACCGGCACTGGATCACGCTGGAGTTCTGAGCTCCTTCCAACGTTACCAGCCCGTCATCGGCCACACCTCTTCGAATCCCTTTTTTTCAACAATACGCAATAAGATTGCCTGACCCCCGCGGGGTCGGCGCAGGGATTGCTTATCCCCGGCAGGAAACCCTTGCCAAGGAGATGTCATGGCCAGAATTGACGCATTTTTCAAGCTTGTGAACGAACAGAAGGCTTCAGACCTGCACCTGGTCTCCGGTCAGCAGCCGGTGCTGCGGGTTCGGGGCGATCTGGAGCGGATCAAGTACAAGGTGCTGGACGATGATGAGTTGAGATCCATGCTCTACGAGATCACCCCGGAGGACAAGATCAAGGTGTTCGAGGAAACCGGAGACCTCGACTTTGCCTATGAGATTCCCGGCATGGCCCGCTACCGGGCGAACTACTTCCGGCAGAAGAACGGCATCGCGGCTGTGTTCCGCGAAATCCCGAGCGAGATCCTCTCCGTTGAGCAGTTGGGGCTGCCTCCGGTGATCAGTCGCCTCGCGATGCTTCCGAGAGGGCTGGTGCTGGTGACGGGCCCCACGGGAAGCGGGAAGTCCA
The DNA here is from genome assembly GCA_964513835.1 of uncultured Syntrophobacteraceae bacterium. Classification (GTDB taxonomy): domain Bacteria; phylum Desulfobacterota; class Syntrophobacteria; order Syntrophobacterales; family Syntrophobacteraceae; genus JALOOX01. Next base: position 4,114 of record CAZEOY010000221.1, on the reverse strand, counting down.
CCACCCTTGCGGCCGTGGTGGATGAAGCCAACCGCAAGCGCAAGGACCACATCATCACTGTCGAAGACCCCATCGAATTCGTGCATACCAGCAAAAACTGCGTCGTGAACCACCGCGAGGTGGGCACCCACACCCGGTCGTTCTCAGCGGCCCTGAGGGCGGCCCTTCGTGAAGACCCCGACATCATTCTGGTGGGCGAAATGCGCGACCTCGAAACCATCCGGCTCGCCATCGAGGCCGCTGCGACGGGTCACCTCGTCTTCTCGACCCTCCACACCACCAGCGCAGCCAAGACCGTGGATCGTGTCATCGAAGTCTTTCCAACGGGTGAGCAGCCCCAGATCCGCTCGACCCTGGCCGATGGGCTTCGCGCCGTCGTGTCGCAGGCCCTGTTCAAACGTATCGACATCAAGGCGCGCTGCGCGATTCAGGAGATCCTCATCGCCACCCACGCCGTTCGCGCCATGATCCGGGAAGCCAAAACACATCAGATCCCATCGGCCATGCAGACCGGGAAGAAGTATGGCATGCAGACCCTCGATGACGGGATCGCCGCCAGGCTGCATGCGGGACAGATCAGTCCCGATGAAGCGTACATGAAGTGCGTCGACAAAGAGAAGTTCAAGCCGTACCTCACTGAAGCCCCTCAGGATTTCACCGAGGTGTAGGATTTCCGAGAGGCCCGTCATGGCCGGGCTGAAGGGTCACAGAAATGCGAAAGAAGGGATAACGCCGTGAGACGCAGAGAGCTCGATTTTTTTCTCACCCGGATTCTCGATGAGAACCCCCGGGCCTCGGACATCAACTTCACCGTCGGAAAGCCGCCCCAGGTGGAGCTGGACGGTCAGCTCAAACCGGTCCTTGAAGAAATGGGGATTCACCGCCTCATTCCCTTCCAGACCGAATCCATTGCGATGAACCTCATCGGTGGGGACCGGCGCAATATCCAGCACCTGCTGAGCCATGGGTCGTGCGACCTGTCCTACCATCTCCCGGGGCGCGCCCGTTTCCGCGTCAACATTTTCTCCCAGCGCGGCACCTATTCCATCGTCATGCGGCAGTTGCCGACGAAGATCGCCACCATCGACGAGCTGAAGCTGCCTCAGGTCTTCAAACAGGTGGCCGAAGAGAAGTTCGGGATCGTTATCGTGACGGGCGCCACGGGCAGCGGTAAGTCAACGACCCTTGCGGCCATACTGAACGAGATCAACCAGCGGAGAGCGGCTCACGTGGTGACCCTCGAGGACCCGGTCGAATTCGTGCACTCCCAGCAGAAGGCCACTTTCAATCAGCGGGAGCTGGGACTCGACTTCGACAGTTTCTCTTCGGGGCTCCGCGCCGCATTGCGTCAGGCCCCCAAGGTGATCCTGGTGGGCGAAATGCGCGACCGCGAAACGGTTGAAATCGGCCTGAGCGCCGCCGAAACGGGCCACCTGGTCCTGACGACCCTCCATACCATCGATGCGGGCCAGACCATCAACCGAATCATCGGTATGTTCGAGCTCGAAGAAGAACGCCTCATCCGCATCCGTCTGGCCGACACGCTGCGCTGGGTCATCTCCCAGCGACTGCTGCCCCGAGTCGGGGGCGGACGCATTGCGGCCATGGAAGTCATGGGCAACAACCTTCGAGTGAAGGAGTCCATCGTCAACGGGGAGAGCGAGGGCAAGACCTTTTATGAGATGATGCAGCAGGCGAAGCCCTTCGGCTGGACCACCTTCGACGATAATATCGCCCAGCACTACGAGGATGGCTTCATCAGCGAAGAGACGGCCCTGGCCTATGCCACCAAGAGGGCCATCGTGAAGCGGTCCATCGATCAGCTCAAGTCGGCCAGAGGAGAGAAGACCACGGACATCGAAGGGCTCAAGATCGACAAGGAGTACGCCCGCAAGATCGGCTGAGTGCGCGCCCGCGGAGTTGAAGTACGCAATTCCGGTCGTTGTTCTCCTGTGGGCTCGCCCGGAAGCCGCACATGTCAAGGATGAGATCCTTTGCCCCGGTGATTTTAAGTCTTTCTTTGAAGACCATCATCCTGCCGCGATTGATCGTGAAATTTGCCTACTGGCCGTGTGGTGTTGTGGTGCTATACTGTCTGCACGGGCCAGGGCATCACAATAGCGCCCTTTGCGCTCCTGCCCGCACCCGGGTCAGTCATTCAACACGTAAGCTCGAGCTCGAAGCTCTTCCCGACGAATCGGAGTCCCTTCCATGCCATCCCCATCCGATCATCCGGACCTCCACTGCTCGAAGGTGAAAAATATCGGGGAATTCGGGCTCATCGACCGCATTGCCCACCTGCTTCCCTGCAGCTCACCCGAGGTCGTGGTCGGCATCGGGGATGATGTGGCAGTGCTGAAATCCCCTGCATCGGATTATCTGCTGGCCACCTGCGACTGCCAGGTCGAATCGGTTCATTTTTCAAAGGATGTCATCACCCCGCACCAACTGGGGCGCCGGGTTGTGGCCATCAACGTGAGCGATATTGCCGCCATGGGAGGAGAGCCGGCCTGGGCGCTGGTCTCCCTGGTCCTGCCCGAAGAGATGGAGGTGAGCTACATTGAATCCCTCTATGAGGGCATGCGAGCGGCACTGGATGCATTCGGGGGAGTCATCGTCGGGGGAAACGTCAGTCGCTCCCCGGACCGATTCATGATCGACTTCTTCCTCCTCGGCCGGGTCGCCCCGGCGCGGCTGGTTCTGCGCAGTGGGGCCCGGACCGGCGATGCGGTGCTGGTCACAGGACATTTGGGGGATTCGCGCGCAGGCTTCCAATGCACGCGCGAACCCTGCCTCGACATCAGCGGGGAAGATCGGGACTTTCTTCTGACCCGGCATCTGACACCCCGACCGAGGCTGAAGGAGGGCCAACTGCTGGCATCGTCGGGGCTGGTGCACGCCATGGCCGACGTCAGCGACGGCCTCGCGGCGGATCTCGGACACATCTGCAGCGCCAGCGGGAGAGGAGCGCGCATCTTCGCCTCCGCGCTCCCCATCAGTGACGCCTGCCTCCGTGCGGCCCGTGTCGCCGGAGCCGATGCCGCGCGCTGGGCCATGACGGGTGGCGAGGATTATGAGCTGGTGTTCACCACCGCACCTGGGGATGCTCCGAAGCTGAAGCAGCTCATCGAGGAAGGAACATCGACTCCTGTACACATCGTGGGCGAAATTCTGGAGGACCCGGACCGTAGGGAGACGGTCTCGGCCGATGGCGAGGTTCGGCCCGTCCCCAAATCTGCCGGCGGCTGGGACCATTTTCGAGCCACCGGAGATGGATGATCGCAGGCTCAGTTCATCCCTCCGTCGAAACCCATGAAAGGATCCCGGCGCTCCCTGCCGTTCTCCCCAAACGACTTCAATCCTGCGCACTGGAAGAGAATTTCATTGTCGCACTGATGACAAGGAATTGTTTTGGAAAGGATAGATCATGGGAAGCATACCCAGGGCTCTGACCATAGCCGGATCGGATTCCGGTGGCGGAGCGGGAATTCAAGCCGACCTCAAGACCTTCTCGGCCCTCGGGGTCTACGGCATGAGCGCCATCACCGCGCTGACGGCCCAGAACACGGTGGGCGTCCAGTCCATTGTTGAGTTGGATCCGGCGTTCGTTTCGTCGCAGATTCACTCGGTGTTGAGCGACATGGGCGCCGATGCGGTCAAAACGGGCATGCTGGCCAACGCCGACATCATCCTTCAAGTGGCTCGCGACATCCGCCATTTCGATCTCCGGAACGTGGTTGTGGACCCCGTGATGGTGGCCAAGAGCGGAGACCGGCTCCTGCGTGAGGAGGCCATCCAGGCCATGCTGCAGGAGCTTTTCCCTCTGGCCGAAATCGTGACCCCGAACCTGCACGAAGCATCGACCCTCACCGACCTCGAAATCAACGATCCGGACGGCATGAAGGAAGCGGCTCGCCGCCTCCACGCCTTCGGACCCCGCCATGTGGTGGTCAAGGGGGGCCATCTGGCCGGAAGTCCCATGGATCTGCTGTACGACGGGAGGGAATTCTTCACCTTCGAAAACGTGCGCCACGATACCCCGCACACCCACGGCACCGGCTGCACCTTCGCATCGGCCATTGCCGCCGGGTTGGCGAAGCATCTCAGCGTATTC
>CAZEOY010000220.1:6045-6263 GCA_964513835.1 uncultured Syntrophobacteraceae bacterium | reverse complement strand
GCTCTTCAAGCAAGGAATCTCAGAGCATTCCTTTGGGGAGCTCCCGCACGGGAGCAGGCGGCACCAATTGAGAGCGTTACCGAAAGCATTTACCAGATGGGTAAAAAGCGCATCGGTGCGCTTATTGTCTTCCCTGGGAAAGAGGATATCTCGGAAGTAGTCCATGGTGGCATTGCCTGGAACGGAACGGTATCCCAGGAGATGCTCCTCAGCATATT
>CAZEOY010000220.1:0-6035 GCA_964513835.1 uncultured Syntrophobacteraceae bacterium | reverse complement strand
GTGGGGGTACTCTTGCCGCTGTCGCAGCGCCAGGATCTTCCAAGTTTCTATGGCACGCGGCATCGTGCCGCTGCGGGGCTGGCTGAGCGAACGGATGCGCTGGTGGTTGCCGTTTCAGAAGAGCGTGGTCGGGTAACCGTGGCCAAGGATAACTGGATCAAGCCCATCGGCCAGGCTGAAGAGCTGCAGCAGCTTCTGAAGAACCATTATAATCTCACGGACGGCGTGCCTGTTCTCCAAAGGAGAAGGGAGCGAATCAAGCATACCATTGCAGCAGTCCTCTCCTTCTTTATCATTACGGGCATATGGCTGGGATTCACTCGAGGCCAGGACAAGATCGTTGCGCTCAATATCCCCATTGAGTACGTCAATCGTCCCGCCAATTTCGAGATCCTCGAAGCCTCGGTCGATGAGGTGCGGGTCCAGCTTTTTGGATCCAGCGCGCTCATCAATTCACTCAAACCCGGGCAAGTCCAGGTTCGGGTGGATCTCAAAAAGGCTGCAGAGGGGCCGAATATTTTTCCCATTACCCAGGAGAACATCGTCGTGCCTCCCGGAGTCTTCCTGAACAAGGTTCAGCCCAGCACCATCGAGGTGACCCTCGATGTGCCGGCGACCAAGGAGATTCCGATTCAAGTGGATTGGGTCGGCCGCCTTCCCGATAACCTGTCCCTCGTGAAAGTGGAAGTCGTTCCGGATATGGTCAAAGTCATCGGCGGGAGAAAGATCCTGGAAAAGGTGAACACCGTCTACACGACACCCGTCCGCCTGGACTCCATGACCCGATCGGGATCCATCACCACCAGCCTGGTGCTGACTCCGCCATCCCTGAAACTCGCGTCAGGAACCCTGGAGCGCATCACGATTGTCTACACTCTCGAAGACCGGATGAACGAGTCTCAACAGCAGTGACCATGTGGGGCTGAGAATTTGAATTCTGGGGCTCATCTGAAGTCTCAAAGGCCTTCGAGGGAATCCCCGTTTCTGAGGGAGCAGATGATACGGTTGGCTCGCTCCTCCACATCGGGAATCATCTCTGCGAGCACCTTCAATGAGGTGAGAATCTTCTTGGTCTGCAGTCTATGGGGGATTTTGAGGTCCGGATGATCCAGCAACCTGATGATTTCATCCAGCATTGGCACTTTTTCCACCGTAAAATCGACATAAGCCAGTCTTCGCCAAGCATCACGCAAGTCTGACGGGATGTGCTTCACGTTGTCAGCCAAGGCTTCGGTGGTTCCGATCCAGATGGCATCCTGAAGCCGATCCAGAAGCTCCAAGATTTCGCTCTCCACCGAAAGCCATAACGGGCTCTCGCTCAGAAGCTTATTCCATCTTGGCCGAATCTTGTGATGAAGCCATCTTTCCGCTACGTGCGGCATCAGACAGACAGTGGCCATCTCGACCTGGTCCGCAAGCAAATCCCTGCTGACCCCGGCCAGATGCTGATTGCCATTGATGAAAAACATCTGCGATTCAAGAAGCTCACTCAGTCGCTGGAGTATCGTCTTCTTGGTTTCCAGACCGGGGAATGCTTTTTCGACTTGAGCTTCCCACTGTTCCCTCAGATACCCGATCTCGGTATTGATGGCTGACGTGGTGAAACCAAGCTTGATCAGAGTGTTCCGAAGTTCATGGGCCAACACGTTGCAGCTCTGAAGTCGCTGGCGGGTCAGGCTCTTCTGGGCGTCTGACAGTGTTCCCCGGATGTGCAGGGAGAGAAGCTCCGTCCCCAAGGTGCGGGAGAGCTTCTTGATGATCTTGGTGGACCGATCGCCGATTTTGATCCTGTAAGGTTTGAAATGAATCTTGATGACCGCAGCCACCACATAATCGGTGTTCTGCCAGACGGGGCGTCCCAGATTGTCCAGAGGATATTCAAGGTCGCTCAGCCCTTCTCCGTAGAGATCGGACTTGCGCACGAGCACCGGTTCCATGTGGTGGAAGTCTTCAATTTCGCCGCTGAGCTGTTTGCGAACGCTTCGGATATCCTCATAGGGATCATCAGCTGTCCAGCTCTTCTGCCGCTCTACACACCAACCCATGGCTTCCAGGACTGAACCCGGTCGATCTCGATATTGCTCCCAACTCTTGCCGGGGAAATTGTAGTCCGAGACCTCGGGTAATCCCCATTCGATCAGGCCGGTGGTGGGATCACGATGACCCGAAGTCACCCGAACCGCTTGCAGTACAGGCATCGGGCCGACACGGTAAATGGTGCCCTTGGTGGCATGCTCGAGGGTCAACAGAATGGTTTCAATCATATCCTTGCAGGTTTTGGCAAGGATATCATCGCCAATGATCATGTTCGAAGCCCCTTGAGAAATTCACTCCCCCAGCGTGGAGATCGTCGTGTGATTATCCCGAAATCGAGATACCGTCAACATCGTTTTGGTTCCTGCTCTTCTCTGAAGGTACATCCTTCAGTTGCGCCCGTAAAGATGCGCCAGATCAGACAGCCAATGAGCCAGTTCAGGGGTCACCTGCTGGCGCCTCAGTCTCCACTCCCAATTTCCCCGTGCGACCGAGGGGACGTTCATGCGCGCGTCCTCGCACAACCCCAGAACATCCTGCATAGGAAGGATGGCAATGTTGGAAACCGACATCAGGGCCAGGCGCACCAATTCGCTGGCTACTGTGCATTCATCCAACGTATGGCCAAGGTAGCGAGCCAGATTGTCCCTTTCCTGGAAGCCGGCCTCCTGGCGAAACCAGCCCCTGGCTGTATTGTTGTCGTGAGTACCCGTATAGAGAACACTGTCCCGGGTAAGATTGTGAGGAGCATACGGGTTTCTGGCCACGTCCCCGCCGAACCCGAACAGAAGCACCTTCATGCCAGGAAAACCGTAGTGTGACATGATTTCTCGGACATCCGGCGTGATGATTCCGAGGTCTTCAGCGATGAGTGGAAGGAAAGGGAAACGCTTGAGGAGGGTGGCAAAGAACTCCCAGGCGGGAGCCTCGATCCATTCTCCGTTAACGGCCGTCTCCTCTCCGAACGGTACCTGCCAGTATCCGACGAACCCACGAAAATGATCCATGCGGATCATGTCGAAGAGACTCATATAAAAGCCCAGACGCATGATCCACCAGGAATAACGGCTTTCTCGGAGAGCATCCCAGTTGTAGATCGGGTTCCCCCAGAGCTGGCCGGTCGGGCTGAAGTAGTCGGGCGGGACGCCGGCCACATGAGTGGGCTGCCTGTTCTCGTCCAGCCTGAAAATCCCGGGATTGGCCCATACATCTGAGCTGTCCAGGCTCACATAGATGGGGGCATCTCCGACGATCTGGATATTCTTCTGGTTGCAGTAGACCTTGAGTGAGTGCCATTGCCGGAAGAAAACAAACTGAACAAACTGCTCACGGAGAATGCTGTCTGCCAGGTACGCTCTCCAGTAAGCCATTGCCTCCTCTGTCCGGTCACGAATTTCAACAGGCCATGATATCCAGGACGCCCCCTTAAATTCTGCCTTCAGAGCGGTATAGAGGGCATAATCCTCAAGCCACCGGGCGTTGTCTCTACAGAAGTCCTGGAAGCCGGGGTACTGGTGGATGCGGTCGCGGAATTCATGAAATGCCGTTTCCAGCAACCCAAGCTTGTGCCGTGTAACGGCGACGTAATCCGTCTTGTCCTCTGGATAGGCATGACTCCGGTCAAGATCGGACGGTTGGAGAAAACCATCCTGAACCATACGTTCGGGGCTGATGAGAACCGCGTTTCCTGCGAGCGCTGAAGGGCTTGAGTAGGGTGAGTTGCCGCAGACAGTCGTGGTTGGGGTCAGAGGAAGCACTTGCCAAAGACTTTGTCCGGCGCTTGCAAGGAAATCTGCAAACCAATAAGCCTCGGGGCCGAGATCCCCCACGCCGAATGGGGATGGCAGCGATGTCACATGCAATAGAATTCCACTGCGTCGGGTCTTCATGGTTACCTTCCTGGAGAGTGTCTCGAGTCACCAGTCACAAGAACGGCAGTTCACCGGAATTCCTTGAACCCTGAAGTGGTTTTCCACAGTCGATTCTGCGCATTGATGCTGTCACCACCCCTGCCAGCAGCCGAGGCAACTCCCGTTCCGGCCCCCTTGAAGCGGAACCCTCATCAAAGGCCAGCATTAAAGCAACAAACCGGGTGTCGAGAGTCGATTCATGCCGGCCTGATCCATCCCTGCGACTCCCTGCAACCTTCTGACGCCCGGGACGGAATGGAAGGGCGCGGGACGAATTTGGATGCAGCCAATGATGCGGGCGATCGCCCGCGATCCGATGGCGAGTCGGACTGGCGCAGGGGTGAATCAGTCGAAAGGATTATGCAGGACAATGGTTTCGTCTCGCCCCGGCCCAACTGAAACCATCTGGAGGGGAATCGATGCCATATCTTCTATGGCCTTCAAATAGCGACGCGTATTCTCGGGTAGATCCGAAAGTCTCCTCACCTGCCGAATGTCCTCCTCCCAGCCCGGGAACTCTTCGTAAACGGGATCGCAGGCCTCCAGGGCCTTGAGCTCGGGGGGGACGGTATTCAATTCTTGGGTTCCGCATCTGTACTTCACAGCGATTCTGAGAGTCGGGATTCCCGTCAAGACATCCAGTTTGGTGATCACCAACCCCGAAAGCCCGTTCAGCCGAATGGAGCTATTGACCACGACCATATCCAGCCAGCCGCAGCGCCGGGGACGACCGGTTGTCGCGCCGAATTCTCCCCCCACCTTCTGAATACGCTTCCCCGTCTCGTCCAGAAGCTCGCACGGGAACGGGCCGCCACCGACGCGGGTTGTGTAGGCTTTGACGACACCGATGACCTTGTGGATGTGAGTCGGGCCGATCCCTGAACCGCAGCAGGCGTTGCCGGCAACGGTATTGGAGGACGTGACGTACGGGTAGGTGCCGTGATCGATGTCCAGGTGGGTGCCCTGAGCACCTTCGAACAGGATGTTGCGCCCATCCCGGTCTGCCGCCTGAAGCACTTCCGAAACATTGGTCGTGTAGGGCGCAAGCCGCTCTCCGTACGCGAGATACTCGTCGGCGATGGCGTTCCCATCCAGAGTTGCTGCACCGAAGAAATTTTTCAGCATGAAATTCTTCTCTTCGAGATTTGCATCCAGCTTTTCCCGGAAGCGGTCCGGGTCCAGCAGATCATGAACGCGAATCCCGTTTCGGCAGACCTTATCCTCATAACAGGGGCCGATTCCGCGACCCGTTGTGCCGATCTTCGTGCTGCCCTTGCGGGACTCTCGCGCCTCATCCAGGGCACGATGGTAAGGCATGATAACGTGCGTGTAACGGCTGATGGCAAGGTTTTCCGGGGTAATCTGGATCTCTGCGGCTTTCAGCTTGTCCATTTCCTGTATGAGCACTCCCGGGTCGAGGACAACGCCGTTGCCAATCATGCACACCTTTCCCGGGTGGAGAATACCGGATGGAATCAGGTGGAAGATGAACTGCTGCCCCTCGACGACGAGCGTATGACCCGCATTGTTGCCGCCCTGGAATCGGACTACATATTCAGCCCGCTCCGTGAGTAGGTCCACGACCTTGCCCTTGCCTTCATCACCCCATTGGGTGCCAATGACAACCACGTTTGCCATGAGAATCTCCTGACCGCCGGGATGATGCGCGACTCGCGTGGAGCTCGCTTCACGCTGCGGACCGAATTGAACATGATAAGGAGTCGGGCTTCCGGTGAATCACCTTCCTGCTGGCAGAGCACAGCGTTTGAAAGCTGGCGACAGTGAAGTGTCAGGTGTCCAGTGTCAGGCCGGAAGAGCATCCGGCACGGCCGACGCGCACACTGATCCCTGGGCACTGACGCCCGAAACCAACAGTCTCGATTCGCATTTCCTCGCTTCCAAGACGCTCCGCTTTGGGATTCCCTCCCGAACCGCCCCGGATGATGTGAAAATCGGCACATTTATACCTGTAATCAAAACCTACTCTTCTGTCAAAGGCAAATTAGCCGGCATGAGGGAGGGATCTGCCCTGGCCTTTCGCTGTAACTGACTCAGCCCAGCAGCTCGTCCAAAGCCGTTATATAAGGGATT
>CAZEOY010000219.1:1742-6270 GCA_964513835.1 uncultured Syntrophobacteraceae bacterium | reverse complement strand
GCACTTTCCCTCCCCCGGTAATCTCAATGATGTTATCCACCGTCAGGAACGGGTTTCTGACCACGGTTACAGACGCCCCACACTGAGGGCAATGGATCTCTTGCATCAGTCACCTTGACTTTCGCTTCGCCGCTGATTCCTGCAGTCGGCGCGGGCCCGCTCCCAGCAAGGGGCTCCAAAGGAGGCTCCCTGGCCGCTCGATACGCAGGCTTCAGCGTTCTTCCCGCTTCCTCATTACCCCATGTTCAAGAAGGAGAACCAGAAAGATCCCTACAATAAGGCCGTTTCCTAGAAAGACTCTCAAGGAAGGCGTTACCGAAGCCATGAAGGCCTCGGGCAAAAAGCTGACCAAGGTCCCAACGAGCAGGGGGAGTCCCACCACGAAATAGTCGCGGATGGAAGGGGTTCCACTGGATACGACGGCAAGGCCTGCACCCACCTGCGCCCCCATTGCGGAACACAGGGCGGAACCGACAACGGGCGGGGGAACGAGCGCCAATGCTGCAGCCAGCTTGGGAACAAAAGCAGCAACGACCAGTATGACGCCGCACCAGGCAACGGCAAATCGGCTGGCGACCCGATTGGCCAGGATCACCCCCGGACTCATGCTGTAGCTTACGAGTCCCACCAGCCCGAGCAGTCCACAGACGATGCCGCCCACGCCGTTGAGAAGGATACCCCTCCACGTGGATTCGGTCAGCCGCCGGGTTTCAGTGATCCTGGCAATTCCGTGAAGGCTTCCCAGGCTGTTCACGATAACCGCCAGGTAGGCGACGGCAAATGCCGCTACGGATGCCCAATCCAGACGCGGATGCACCGGCACCCATGCATTGGGCAGCGAGAAATACCCGGCCACCGCAAGCTTCGTCCAGTCGATGCGACCCATCACTCCGAAGAGCAATGTCCCAAGAACAATCCCCAGAAGCAGGGAAATGGTCCGAAGGAAGCCTGAAAGCCAGTGAGAGAGGGCTGCAGCCAGAACAACCAGCAGCAGGCTGATGAGGAGTATCACCCCTTCTCCTTCAGGCCGCTCAGCGCTTGCACCCGTCATGGAATGGATCAGGTGCGGCAGGAGAGTGAAAGCAATGAGCATGAGGATCACTCCCACCACGTTGGGAGTGGCGACCTCGATCACCTTGTCAAGCTTACCCCATAGCACAAGGCAGACGAGGAGCAGTCCCCCCGCAATCGTACCCCCCTGAATGGTTTGGATTCCTTGTGGAGCCAGAGTGATGAATGTGAGGAGCAACGCGGTTGAAGGCCCATCCAGCAGGGGGTACCGATGGCCCACCAGGCACTGGGCCACCGTCATGAGCCCGGAGGTCAGTATCACGAGCTGGAAATAGCGGATCCCCTCGGCATCCCCAAGCTGGAGAGCGCTGCCACTCAGGTGGGTCACCACGATGAGGGCGGGAAATATGATGATGGCCCATTGCAGGCCATAGAGAAGAACATGCCTCAGAGGTGGGCGGTCATCAATGCCATAGATGTATTGAGGCGTCGCCATTTTTGAGCCCGGGCTCCGTCAAGGCAAAGTCCAGGATATTTCCCCGGCAGCCTTCCCTACCCTAGTGCTGGATTTCGAAAAGCGAACTGATGGAATCCTCGTTGTGGATATTACGGATGGATGCGGCGAAGAGCCTGCTGGACGGCAGAATCCGGATCTTCTGGCAATGGGCCGCCTGGGGTCTCAGAGGCAGGGTATCAGTAACAACGAGGCTTTCAAGAGCGCTGTTTTCGATACGCTCCACGGCCGGCCCAGACAAGACGGGGTGAGTCACACACGCGTGCACCTCATGGGCGCCCTTTTCCAGCAGCGATTTGGTGGCTTCCACGAGCGTGCCCGCTGTGTCCACCATGTCATCCAGAACCACAGCCGTCTTCCCCGCCACCTCGCCAATGATGTGGAGCGCCTGAGCCTCATTGGCGTCCGACCGCCGTTTGTCGATGAGCGCAAGACCCGCTCCAAGCCTGCGGGCGTATGCCCGGGCCCTGGGCACGCCACCGGCATCCGGGGAAACGATGACCAATCCCTGATTCAGGTTCTCCCGGATGTAGGGGAGCAGAATCGGGGATCCATACAGATTGTCCACCGGAACGTCGAAAAATCCTTGAATCTGCCCGGCATGCAGGTCCATTGTGAGAATCCGGTCCGCTCCCACACGGGTGATCATGTCTGCAACCAGCCTTGCCGTGATGGGAACGCGCGGCTTGTTCTTCCTGTCCTGACGGGCATAACTGTAATAAGGAATGACAGCGGTGATGCGGCGGGCCGACGCCCTCTTGCAGGCATCGATCATCAGCAGCAGCTCCATCAGGTGATCGTTCACCGGATGGGCGCCCGACTGGACGATGAAAACGTCAACCCCCCGGACATTCTCCCCGATTTCGACTCGAATCTCACCATCACTGAATTTGCTGACCAACGCCCGCCCAAGAGGGACTTCCAACAAATCACAAATCTGCTGCGCCAATTCCGGGTTGCTGTTGCCGGAGAAGATTTTTAGACCGTGGGTTGACATACATCCAGTTCCTTGACTGCCGTTTGCTGTTTGAAAAGATCCAACCGTTCAAAAAAGGAAGGTCTCTTTTTTATTCCAGGAGCCACGAATTGGCAACCTTTTTCACATACGAAGCCTAGCAAAGCTAACGCACTGCAAACATTAGGTTTTTATGACAGCAAGGTACACAGCGCCTTCCCTCTCCCTCACCACTTCAGCCCTTCCGTCGTTGTGCTGGATCACGCGCTCCATCTTGCTCACCTGATCCTTGGTGCAGATGATTCCAAAAAACTCCCCCGATCGCAGAAACCTGAGACGCAACCCGGCATCGAGAAAGCCCGCTCAACAGTCTCCCCGATAATCCGCCCAGCTTTCAAACCTGCAATCCTCAAAACTCTCCACGGACTCATTCCCGGTTGTGATCACTTTGTCCAATGCTCCCCCCCAGCCCTCTCTTTTTGCGCATCCAGGCCCCTCTGCGGCCAAATTATGGAAGGGGCGTCAGTTGAACACTCTGGTAGGTCAAACGCAGCTCACGATTGATACGATGGATCTTTGTCGTGCTCAGCACCAGGCGCCCTTCCTTCTCCACCACCCAGAAATCTACATCCAGCTCATCATTTCCCTCAGCGGACTTGAATATGACGCATGCAAAGTAAACGACCTGTCCACCTTGGTGGAACTTGTTGACGGGGTCCATGATGCTCTGCATCTGCAAACGATACCTTCTCTTGAGAACCGGATCTTTGGCCACGAACAGACCATCGGAATCCCGGGACTCGGAATCCACATATTCCCCGATGGTCTTTTTCACCATTTCGGCAGTGACAAGGTCTAGGTGGCTGTCCGAGAACGGGCACATCGCCTTCCGTTGTCATCCCGGCGAAAGCCGGGATCCAGGAGACATGCGGATTTCTGGATTCCGGCTTTCGCCGGAATGACGTTCCGGAGGCATTGTCGGACAACCTCCTAGGGACACTTCGGAATGGAGCTTCCCGGACAGCGGCCCGCCCTGAGACTGAGCGTTAGCAAGGTTTCCGATCAACGCGATCAGAAAGAATGCACACACACCCATGGTTAATATTGTGTTACGCGACATTGCTGCACTCCACACAAATCACTCAACGCTGCCGCGTTGAAAGACGATACAGTCCCTAGACGCTGACTCAGTCACTGGGCACTGAACCCTATGACAACTTATGTAAGTCAATCGCGTGCCGGGGTCAATGCGATGACAGCTGATAGCAGGGCGAGGATTCGGGGATATTGATCCCGGCCAGTCGCAAGACGGCCTGAATCCGGGCAAAGGTGAATTTGATCGGAAAAGAGCAGCAATTCAACTGCTTTACTTTGCATTGGAGTGTGATTAACATCATTTCCAATGGTTGAGCTCGAGTGAAGAGGAGGAACAATAATGAACAAGATGGATCTCATCATAGAAAAGACAGATCGATATGCCGAGGAGCTGCCATCCAGCGGCGGCATGGGCAGCTCGGGTCATTCCGACACATCTTTTGTTTCCCGAGCGGACGGCGAAGTCAAGACGGCCTCGGGTGGCACCGAGAACAACGGTGAGCGGGAAAAGCAGTTGGAAATGTGGATGGATCAGGTCAAGCTGTTCATCCGGAACATTGATATAGACCGACTCTAGAGAACACTCCTGCAGCATCGCAGGACAGCCATACGCATTGGTGCGTCGGAAAGACCCCTTTCGGTATTCATTTGAGCGAGAGGGGTTTTTTTGTGCCCCGGAAGGCTTGTGATGCGAGGCTCCGCTGGAAGCCAATGTATTTCTGAAGTTGATGTGGTAAAAAGGAACAGCATAGACCATCAGAGGCCGGGATGGCTGACATGGCGTCGGCCCACTCTGTCATTGTTCTAGACTTCTGAAATCCTCCAAACCGGGTAAAATCGTGGCGCTTGCCTCTATTGTCAGGATGATTGCAGTTGTGTTGATGCTGCCCCTGGCTTTGGCCATCGGAGCCTCCCTCACGGGGTGGTGAACACTCCGATGGTGCCTTCCCTAC